>JBCBEA010000269.1:0-5990 GCA_038529195.1 Cyanobacteria bacterium J06600_6 | reverse complement strand
GGTCAAACCCAAACTTTATCTGGTCGCCGAAAAGTCTGGGGTCGTTTAGTCTATGTTTCGGCTTTACGTCTAGATGATGGAGAGCTACTTATCATTGTGTCCTCTGATTCTCCTCGAACATCGATTTGCGATTATAGTAAACGATGGGGAATTGAAACTTTGTTTGGAATGTTTAAGACCAGAGGATTTTGCCTTGAATCTACTCATTTTACTGATTCGCAAAGATTGAGTAAGTTGTTAGCATTGATGTCATTAGCTTTGTGTTGGGCAATCAAAACAGGAGAATGGTTACATCAATCTCGACCAATCAAAATCAAAAAACACGGAAGATTAGCTAAAAGTATTTTTCGTCATGGTCTAGATTATCTGCGCTCAATTGTTATGGATTTAGATTTGAAACATGAGGAGTTTTGCCATTCTCTACACTTTTTGTCCTGTACTTAGATTCTTAACTATCTAAAAAAGATGTAAAAGGGCGGGAAACTTGTCTTTCTCGATTATTTATGTAATAAATATGGTGTCTAATTTAATGCTTTGAGTAGTCAAACGGAAGAAAGTATAGTTAGAGCATTGATATCTGAGTTTTGCCTTATGGTTTGTTCTGAAACCAAACAAAACACAAAATATGTAACGGTGGCTACCAAAAGGTTGTTATGTAATTTAAATTACTAAAAATATACTAAAAGAACTATAATTTCATCATTGTCTTAAGTTAACCTTTAGTTTAATCGTCACATATAAGATGCTTGATCCTGCTTTAACTTTATCTGCATAACGAGCCTAAAATCATCAATGAATCATGCTAATCCCAGTTTGGCAAAAACAGAAATAATAAAACAGCTAGGTTATTTTCCTGCCTTTCTGATTCCTGCAATTAATACATCTTTAATTTATCAGAGCTTAGTACAGCAAACCCTATTTGCCTACATTAATAATCCTCTGTCTTCCCAGTTTAAGGAAAAGCTATTCATTATTCTGTCTCGCTATTCTGGAATTAAGTATTTTACAATCTGCCATAGCTGCACTCTGCGATCGCTTGGAGTCTCGGCTCAAGAAATTTTAGCTTTAGGACAAGTTGATTTACCTCAATCAGAGCTGGACATAGCAGCAGAACTTCAGATTATTCAACAACAGTGGCGCAAAGAAACGAGCTGGCATAATCGTCCAGACTTGGAATTTATATTACTACGCTGCGCAAGTCTGATCTTTTTTCATCCAGAACAAACAGCAAACCTGTCTACAGTTTTGAGAGAAATTCTGGGAACAGTTTACTATCACTACCTGATAGTTTTTCTGGGATATATCAAGCTATGTCATCAGTGGGTAGTCAGCAATTCCAGCATTCAACATCAGCAAGATCGACGTTCTCAACTACATTTAGGATCTTTGCTGTTAGAAAAGATTGAGCTGGCTGAATTTTTCCAAGGTGCTGTAAAAGTAACTCAGAAATCAACGATTACTAACAAGCCAGATTTTGATTTTGAGCAGGGTTCGGTTCCTGCAATCAATCGTCGGTCTTCTAACACCATTTCTCTACCACAGCTCAAGCAGAGAACTCTCGCCACCTGTTTGGCAAATGCCCCTTTCCCAGTCATGATTCACAATCAGCAGGGAAAAATTATTCATCTCAATCGTACTTGGTTAGATGCAAGTGGCTACGATCTCCAAGAAATATCTACTCTTGATGAGTGGAATAAAAAGGCGCAGGTCAAACAAAGCGAGATTTTGAGACTGCCTGCTAAAAGTTCTAGTCAACTACATCGTAAGTACGTAGCTCCTGCCCATAAAACAGCTATCGAAGCAACAACAACTCTTCAACAAATTGTTAACTCTTTGATGGAGATTACGCCAGAAATTAGCCAGGCTTCAGATTGGAGTGCTCATCAGCTAGCTGATGCGGTACGAAGCGAAGTAACTGTACTAACGAAGAATAAAGAACAACTTTACTGGGAATTATATTCTACTGCCCTGAGTTTTGAAAGCGAAGCTGAGGAATTGGTAATTTCTATCGCCAAGGACATTACAGATACGGTAGATTACGAAGCAAAACTAGCAGATACAGAAGCAAGACTGAGACTAGTCTTAGAAGCAACTAAAACAGGCAACTGGAGTTGGGATTTAATTACGAACCGAGTAGAAGTTTGCCATCGTGGTCGAACTATTTTAGGTTTAGAAAATTTTGATGGCAGTTATAAAAGTTTCCTTCAGTCGATTCGTCTTGATGAGCGAGAATCAGTTGACCTAGAAATTGCGAAAGCTATTCAGGCACACCAAGATTTGGATATTCGATATTCGATAGTCAAGCCAGCCGAAAAAACTGCTCAAATTAGGACAATAGGCAGACTAAGCTATAGTCCGAGCGGAAAACCGAGTCGTATTACGGGAGTAACGATCGATTTGACTACAACTCAGCAGAGTTGCAATCAACAAATTTCTCTTTCTCCTGCAGATGGAGATTGTGATGCTAATCCGAAATCACCAAAATCAAATTTTTGGAACAGCTCAGATAAAATTAAATGTCTATCAACCCTAGAAAACATTATAGATTTACTTCCGTATTATCTTTTTGTGGTCGATATTGAGACTGCAACTATCTCTGCCATCAATTCTGGTTTAGCCAGCAGCTTTTTCTTACCGAAAGAACAAATAATTGGTAAGAGGCTCGATGATTGCTTTTCTCCCGAGTATGTTAAGCAAATAGAATGGCTACATAAACAGGTTATTACCTATCACGATGCTGTGCATATCCAAGAAAAAGTTAGCCTACCGAATGGTTGCCACTATTTTGATACTGTGGTGACTCCTCTAATGAATGAGACAGGTAAAATCTATGGCTTACTTCACACCTCTAGCGATATCCCCGACTTGGTCGCTACTCAAGAAGCCCTATCGCAACGCACAATTCAGTTAGAAGCAGCTAATCGCGAGCTAGAATCCTTTTCCTATTCAGTATCTCACGATTTACAGGCTCCTTTAAGAATTATCAATGGATTTAGCCAAGTGCTGTGGGAAAACTACCAGCCAAGCTTAGACGATCGCGGGAAACACTACTTAAAAAGAATTCAGGCAAACAGTCGGCGGATGAGCGAGCTAATTGATGCTCTTTTGCAGCTATCACGAGTTACCCGCAGCCAGATGAAACCGGTACAGGTTAACTTAAGCGCGATCGCCAAGGATATCATTGGAGAGCTGCGAGCAGACAACCCCCAGCGTCAGGTAAAGGTCAAAATTACCCTGAATCTACAAACAAAAGGCGATCCTCAACTACTCAGAATTGTCCTCAATAATTTGCTCCACAATGCCTGGAAATACACCTCCAAAAAATCCCAGGCTGAAATTGAATTTGGGGTCGTTGACGACAATGCCGAACATCCAAACTATTTTGTGCGCGATAATGGCGCCGGATTTGATCCTACCTATGCTGATAAACTATTTACTGCCTTTCAAAGACTGCATAATCAATCAGAGTTTCCAGGGACAGGAATTGGTTTAGCAACGGTACAGCGCATTATCTACCGTCACGGCGGTAAGGTTTGGGCGAAAGGAGAAAGCGATCGCGGAGCAACTATTTATTTCTCACTGCGATCGCCTCAAGGAAATGAGTCTATCTGCTAGCCTCGCTGTTTTTAATGTTTAGATTAAGAGACCGTCTCATCAGTCTATCTAGCGATCGCCACAATCAACAAATCTCTCTTTTCTGATTGGTCAATCTTATCTAAACTAGACCTAACTACTAACATTTTTATCTTTTAGAGTAATAAATCCACGTAAATTGACTTTGTGATCTATTATTTTAAATAAATATAGATAAATATAAAGTTTTATTAAAAGAGGGTTAACATATGTACATCGTGCAGATCGCCTCAGAATGCGCTCCTGTAATCAAAGCTGGTGGTTTGGGGGATGTAGTCTATGGGTTAAGCAGAGAGTTAGAAGAGCGAGGGAACTGTGTCGAGCTGATTCTGCCCATGTATGACTGCATGAGATATGACCATATCTGGGGGCTACACGATGCCTACAAAGATTTAGGTGTGCCTTGGTATGGTGGAGAAATCAAGTGCGACGTTTTCTGTGGTTGGGTACATGGACGAGTTTGCTTCTTTATTCAGCCCAAAAGCCAAGACCAATTTTTTAATCGTGGTCATGTGTACGGTAGTCATGACGATCCCATGCGCTTTGCTTTCTTTAGTAAGGCAGCAATGGAATTTTTGCTCAAGAGCAACAAGCGCCCCGATGTAATTCACTGTCATGATTGGCAAACTGGTTTAATCCCCGTCATGCTGTATGAAATGTATCAGTATTATGGGATGGAGCGTCAAAGAGTTTGCTATACCATTCATAACTTCCGTCATCAGGGTAGCTGTGGCAATGAAATCCTAGCAGCGACAGGTTTAAATCGTCCCGAGCATTATTTTGATTACTCTCGTTTACAGGATAACTTTAATCCTTTTGCTCTTAACCTAATGAAAGGTGGAATTGTCTATTCCAACTACGTAAACACTGTTTCCCCTCACCACGCTTGGGAAGCTAGGTATACTGACGTTGGTTATGGTTTGGGTCATACCCTAGAAGTTCATCAGGAAAAATTTAAGGGTATTCTCAACGGAGTAGACTATAACTTCTGGAGTCCCGAAACAGATGAGCTAATTTCTACCAATTACAGCATTGATTCACTAGCAGATAAAGCCAAAAACAAGCAGGCTTTGAGAGAAAGACTGTTGATTCATGAGTCAGATAAACCAATTATTGCCTATGTGGGTCGCTTAGACGATCAGAAAGGGGTGCATTTAGTACATCATGCCATTTACTATGCTCTCCAGCGCGATGCTCAGTTTGTGCTGTTGGGTTCGGGGACATCTGCTGCGGTTAACAGCAAATTCCTACATGAAAAATACTTCCTCAATGACAATCCTGACGTACATTTAGAGATTGGCTACAACGAAGAATTAGCCCATTTAATTTATGCAGGGGCAGATATGATTGTTGTGCCCAGCAATTTTGAACCCTGTGGTTTGACCCAGTTAATCAGTCTTAAATACGGCACAGTGCCAATTGTCAGAGGGGTAGGAGGACTATTAAGCACCGTATTTGATCGCGACTTTGATGCCGATCATGCCCCAGAAAAGCGTAACGGCTATGTATTCTATCAAATGGACAACCATGCCCTCGAATCAGCTATGGAACGAGCGATTGGACTATATTATGAGTATCCTAAAGAATTCGAGCAGTTGGTTCAGCAGGGAATGGAATATGATTATTCTTGGAAAGCTGCGGGTAGCCAATATCTCAATGTTTATGAGTACATCAGGCACAAGTAATGAGTAATTATTCATTCCTGAAAGTTGCTCAGATACTAACTAAACTTAAACTTGATTGCGACCATTAGTTCATTTAAAAGTTGCCGGTTTATTATCTCTACGGCAAAGTTCGCAAAGCAGCAATCAAACTTTGGCAGGTATTGGTGAAAAATTTTAAGTCTAAAGATGCAACTGTATCGGATGCCTTATGGTAGTGGGGATTACGCAGCATTGCCGTGTCAGTTACCATAATGGCGCGGTATTTTTGCTGCCAAAAAGGACGATGGTCGCTAAACCCAGTCAGCGGGACTAACCTGCCTGCGCTGGGGTCTGGTAGAACTTCAATGGGAGTCCCATGGCGTTTCATCTGCTTACGTAGACGCAACATATCAGCGATAGAAGATAAATTACCAACTAGAGCAATAAAGTTAGCGCGATCGCTATAAAATGGTTTGATTATATCTGGGTACGATTGGGAACCTTGAGAATTATCGCAATAGCCCAGCATTTCTAAAGACAGCATGAGTCTTAATTTCTGCCCAGCATCTTTTAAATATTGAGCATAAGCAGTACTGCCCAAAAGACCATATTCTTCTAAATCGAACGCTACTAGACGAACAGGGTATTGTAGCGGATTAGTCGCAAATACCTCCGCCATTTCGAGTAAAACCGCTACCCCCGTAGCATTATCAT
>JBCBEA010000268.1:0-5996 GCA_038529195.1 Cyanobacteria bacterium J06600_6 | reverse complement strand
ACACCAGCTAGTCCTACAGTGCCGAGAATAGCCGTAAATCCAAAGGGGTAGCCAAAACACCAGAGAGAGAATAACCCTAAACCAATCGAACTAATGCTGACTAAAACAATAATACCCGCAGCGGAAAAAGAGTTAAAAGCAATCGCCAAGGTTGCTAACATCAAGATTAGCAGCACACTAACTATTGAGATTAGACTGCCCAGGGTTCGGTTTCGCTTTTCCGATTCACCGCCAAATTCTATCGAATAGCCAGGGGGGAATTCTAGATTTAACGTCTCAAATCTAGCTTGGAAATCCCTTAGGACTGTAGCCGGCAGTACACCATTAGTAATAAAGCCCTGGATAAGGTTCAGGCGCTTACCGTTACGTCGGCTAACCGTAGCTATTTCAGGGACGAGTTCGAGCTTTCCCAACGCAGATAGAGGGATAGCAGGCTGACCGGCACCAGTTTGAATCGAATTGGGGAGTAAATCCAGGGTTGTAATTTGGTCGAGATTGCCGCGATCGCGATCTGACATGCGGACTCGCACGGGTAGTTCTTCCGTACATTCAATAATCGATCCGCCTAAAGAACCCTCTAGACTGGCGTTGAGCTGTCTTGAGATGGCAGTGCGATCAAGATCGGTTAGTTTGATTCGTTCTTCGTCTAAACGCAAAGCTAATTTTGGGACAGCTGCCGACAAACTAGCGCGAGTGTGGGAGATGCCTGGAGTTTGAGCTAACAGTAGGTTCACTTTCTTACCTAAAGTTTTGAGAACTTTTAAACTACCCCCATAAATACGTATTTCAATCGGTGCTGAAATATAAGGACCTTGTTCTAGCCGTCTGACTAATACTCTAGCTGCAGGAAGAGCTATATCGAGTTCGGTTTGCAGCTGAGCAATGATCCTATTAGCCGGCTTTGCCGAAACTAGCTGGACGATGCCATAAGCATGATTAACCTGACCCAGTCCGCTTCTCGGTAAATTATAGTAAAACTCTGGAGGTCGGTTACCTAAGAACCAGTGCACATTTTTAACTTCTGGATGTTGCAAAATAACAGTTCTGGCATCTTGAGCCACAGACTGGGTTTTATTAATCGAAGCAAGGGCAGATAGCTCTAGCTCGATCTGAAACTGGTCTCTTTCTGCTGGAGGAAAAAATTGTTCTGGGAGCGTAGAAGCCATCAAAAAGCCAGTTACGGGTAGAATTAGCGCGAAGAAGATCCCCAAAATTGGTCTTGCCAGAATAAACCTGAGAGTCGAACCATAAGAATCCCTCAGGCAGGGATGGGAAAAACCTCGTGTCCAAAAATTATGCTGTCGGGCGTGGCGCCCTAAGGGGTGCACCTTCGGATCAAGCGATGCCGTTAGGCTTATCGCATTTTTGGGGGTAGTTTGCCGATGAATCTTACCCGTTAAGGCAGGAATTACTGTTAAAGAGAGAAAGAAAGAGCTAATCAAAGCCAAAATGACGCTGATAGCTAGGGTTCCCACAAATTCCCCCACATCTCCCGGTAATAAGACAATCGGAACAAAGGTCAAGATACTGGTTAGGTTGGAGGCAAATAGAGGCACAGCCAGGTAGCTAACAGTTTGTTCAATGGCAGCTTGGGGCTTGATTCCCCGTTGGAGAGCGCGCTGTATCTCATCAACCACGACAATGCCATTATCAATCAACATTCCCAGGGCAATGATCAGTCCTGTCACTGAAATTTGATGTAGGGGAATGTCCATAAGCTGCATTCCGCCCAAAACCATGAGTACAGATAAAGGTAAAGTAGCTCCAACCACTAATCCTGATCTCCATCCCATCATCAATCCTGTCGCGATCAGCACTAGTAACGCACCAAAAAGCAAGTTTTTAAACAAACTGTCTAGCCGTTTAGTCACATAAAGATTCTGGTCTAAAATTACCGCTAACTTGATTCCTACAGGACTGCGCTGACGATATTGCTCTAGAGTTTGGTAGACTTCCTCTGTCCATTGTTCAATGGGCTGACTTGATTCTATCCGCATGGCTATTGCTAATCCTGGTTGACCATCGATCAGAGCCAATTCTGATGGCGGTTGTTGAATACCTTTGGTGACAGAAGCAACGTCTCCTAGACGAGCAAACTGACCCGAGTTACTAACACGGAGAGGAATTTGCTCGATTCTAGCTACAGAATCAAGTTCATCTTCTACTTCCAAAAGTACTTTATGATCGGGATTATAAAGTCTACCCGTGGGAACTTTCGCGTCGCTGAGGCGAATTTGTTGGGATAGCTCTTGGGGTGTTAGGTTTAAGGCTGCGAGGTCAGCTGGATCGATTGCAACGGTAATTTCTTCTTCAGGTTCGCTAAATAGCTCCACCTCTTGTGTCCCTGGAATAGAGCGTAATTCATTCTGAAGCTGCTTTGCCGAACGACGCAGAATTGCATAGTTAGGAGGTGAGTCTAAATTCCAGCTTAGACCAACAATAAAAGTATAGGCAGTTTGGCTGACTTTTTTATATTCTGGTTCAGACGTTTCTGGAGGCAATTGAGGGGCAACATCTGCCAGGCGATCTCGAACTCGACTCCAAACCTCTGCGAAATCCTGAACCTCGTTTTTTAACTCAACGACGATAAAAGAGTTTCCAATGCTAGATGTTGATCTAATCGTTTTGATTGCCTCTATTTCGAGTAATTCCTGCTCAATTTTGTCTGTTACCAGAGATTCTACTCTTTGGGCGCTAGCTCCAGGATAGGGGGTCAGAACGAAGCTATACCATTGACTTAACTGCGGATCTTCCATGCGGGGAATTAACTGCCAGGCAAAAATCCCCCCTACCACGATCAGACAAATGGTTGTAATTAGTATTTTGGTCTGACGGTAAAAAAGACTCCACATTTAATTCGCAATATTTAGTTTTGAATGTTTTGCTTGCTAACCCTAACTAGCTGTCCAGGAACAAGACGATGAATACCGTCAACAATTACCTGCTGTTGTGGTTGAAGAGTACCGCGAACCAAGATGCGATCGCCTTCACTGTGTAAAATTTCGACATTATTTTGGTCAATCCGAAAAACCTCTTGCTTCTGATCCGCAATATTTTCAGGGGCGCTCAATACGTAGCAAGACCATAAACCCTGTTCTGTTTCAACTAGGGCAGTAATGGGCAACCAATATCCAGAGCCTTCAATCTTACTCGTCAACTGTAGTCTAGCTAATTGTCCTGGGATTACTGCTGCTGACTTTTCTAAGGTCAAGATCGCGGTGGATGTCAGGGTTTGGGAATCTAATTCGGGCACAATAGCAGCAACTTTGGCTGGATAGCTTTGCTGCTGAATTTGCAGGTTAAGGCGATCGCCTTTTTTTACGGTAGAAGCTACATCAACAGGGATACCAATCTGGGCTTCTAATCGCTCGGTGTCTACTAGCTGTAAAACTTCTTGACCCGCTTCGACAACCGTTCCTTCATCCACGAGACGTTTTGAGATGGTTCCTGAAAAAGGCGCTTTAAGAATACTTTTTTCTAGTTCAATGGCGAGGTTATCAAGGTTAGCATCTTGTTCTTCAATCAATGCCCGTTGAGCTTCAATCCGTTCTGGACGAGTCCCCGCTAGCAGCTTGTCTAATTGACTTTGGGAATTATCTAGCTGAGCCTGTAAAGTAATAGCTTCATTGCTGGCTTCATCCCTTTGTTCTTGAGAAATTACTCTCTCACTGTATAAGCTGGCTCGGCGATCGCTTTTTTGACGAGCCAACTTTAACTGTTGTTCTCGCTGTCTGACTGATGCCCTCGCAGCAGCAATAGTTTCCGCTGTCGAACCAGCCTGCATTTCTTTAAGTCGCGCCACCATTTGTTTGCGCCGTGCCAATAATTCTCGCTGTTTGATTTTGAGACTGCGGTTACCTAAAAAAGCCAGAGGTGTATTCGACTCAACGAGATCGCCTTGATCGACTTTAATTTTGGTCAATTTGCCGTTGATTTCAAAGCTTAATGCACTACGACGACCTGCCACAATTCTGCCTGTATAGTTACGCTGGCTTAAATATGAGTCAACAGGCTGAACAATCACTGTCTCTACTGGCAGAATTTTAACCTGAGATGTTTCTTGTGCCTCTAGATCATTTTGCTCTTTTTGGGCAAAGTTTCTACCCCATGAAGCAAATAAAATAAATACAATTGCTAATAAATTTAAACATAATCCAATTAGTTTTACGCTCAATTTAAATCCTTTTTCTATCTGCTTAAAACCTTAACAAATGTTTTGTTTAAGTTGATTACTCGTATTTTGTTCCTAACCTAGTCCCCGCCATAACTCGCACCTCCAGATTTGCCTGGGAATCTCGAATTAAGTCTGCATCAAAGCTAATTTTGTTTGGCTCAAATAGCAGTATTACCGTCGAACCTCCGTATTGAAAATAGCCTTTTTCCTGACCCTTAGCAACCGCACCTGGTTTATAGGTTTGCACAATGCTACCAATGGTAATTGCTCCTATTTCGATGCAGGCAATACGCCCAAAATTGTGGGAATCAAACTCAGTAATGGCTCTTTTATTCAGGCAGAATATTTTGGGAACTTTGGCTAGAGCAATAGGATTTACGGAATGGTATTGTCCGTTAAGACATTTAGTAGAATTAGCCTGACCCCGAACAGGAAAATGAAAGCGATGGTAATCATAAGGGGCGAGACGTAAAATTAAGACTGCTCCCCCACGGTAAGTTTGAGCGTCAAGTTCACCATTCAGTAAAGATTCAACAGAAAACGTAGTTCCTTTAACATCAATCTGAGCCTGACCCTGAGGATAGACTAAAACTTTGCCATCTCCTGGGGCGCAGAATATCTGGGGATCTTGAACAAAGGGACGAGCATCGGGTTTTAGTCGGCGCGCAAAAAAGGCATTAAAGCTGGCATAGCTTTCGGGGAGCAATTCCGACTCGGCTGGCTCGATTTGATACTGACGGACGAAATCAGCAATTTTACGACGACTCAGAGGTAAATCCTGAGACTTGCCATACAGCCAGCAAAAAAGATGGTTATTGAGGAGATAGTTTAAGACCTTAAACCCCAACCAATTCTCGTATAGCCAACGTAAAGTGTTTTCTGAAAAAACTTTCTCTGTAACGATCTTGCCTGTTTGCCGATCGCGGTAGCGAACCGTAGTTTTCTGTTGACTCAAATTTTTATACCCGAACTATTGCCCAACAATAAAATCCTGCCAGAGCGATCGCTCCTAGAGCAAATATGCCGTACCAAATGCCTCTGATCTTAATCATTTTAAAATTAGCCACCATCGCGATCGCTAGGAATAGGTAAACTCCATCCAAAATCAATTTCATGGTGGACTCAGATACAAAAACGCTGGCAGTAAAGGCAACGGTAATAAACAGTGCTGCATAGGTAACGGGCAAGCCAGTAAAGTACTCTGACTTACTATCTTCGATCAATCCCGTACTGCCAAAATACGATAGACGAAGTGCATTCATCGCTACATAAAATGCCAGTAAAATAATCGAAAATATATCTTGTAACCCATAGCAATAAGCAAAGATGGCAGGCGCAAAACCAAAAGAGCATACGTCAACAATACTATCGAGCTGTTTGCCTACCTCAGACTGCAACTGAGTACGCTCCATGCTGCGGGCGACTACTCCATCTAACATATCGCTTAAACCTGCATAAATCAGACAAATCGCAGCCAGATAAAAACTGTTTTGGATCGCAAATATCGCCGAGAGTAAGCTTGATATTAACCCAGATATTGTGAAGGTATTTGGTAAATCTAACTGTCGTAAAATTGGACTTGTCATGAGATGGCAAACTGCTAAAGTTATCTGTAATTTTAATGTGATTAGATAGCTATGTTTGTTTTTTATTTATTAAGTTTGTTTTCGACTATTGCTAGCTTATATCGGTCTGAAGACTGTAATTTAGCCAATTCCAATAGTTTTAAGTCATATCTAATCTTGGTTCATAGGACAATAAATATCCTATAAAAAACCTGAAAATTTACGAATTAAGCATCTAATAGTTAAGCAATATTCAG
>JBCBEA010000267.1:0-6063 GCA_038529195.1 Cyanobacteria bacterium J06600_6 | reverse complement strand
CAGCGGTTTCTTTTGGCTTGATCATGATGCCCTAAAGTATTTTTGCTGGGGGAAATAGATTTGGATTGTGGGGTTCTTATCAAGGGTAAATTAACTATTCTGTTCATCTAGTTTAGATACTGTTGATAAATAAAATATTAAAGCTAAAAACTGTAGCTAAAAATACTCGTTTAAATGATGTTTGACAATTCATTTAGTAAATTAGTCATGCAAAACAAAATCTCATTATTATAAATATGAGAAAAATATAAACGTATATAACAATTAGCAGGGTGTATTAATAATTACCTAAAAAGCAAAAAATAGTTGTTACGCTAGACCCATAACACGAAAAAATAATCGTCATATTAACCTAACCAAGGAAGTGTTAATGTTTCAGCAAAAAAAAGATTTGCATTTTGCCAGATCGATAGCCCAACTTAAAGAAGATTATCGAGATCATCCCTGCATGTTGCGAGTTAATGCTTTAAAAGAACAGCTTAAGCAGGAAAAGCTGCGGGACAAAGCACTTTATCAATCTTTAGAGTCTCAAAAATCTGGTTGTTAATCATGGTGCTCAGATAATTTACGATTTAGTTTACTCATCTACTTAGCTCAAAATATTATTGAGTCGGAAACACTTATTTGAGTATCGGCAGATACATTCCTTTAACTAAATATCCCGTTGAGTTTTTAGACGTTTGGTGTAATCTATACCAAGCGTCTTTTTATAGCCCAAATATTTTTTGTTGTGGCTGATAATTAACAGCAATAAGTAATATTAGATATCGTTATAACTACTGCTCAAATTTGCTTTCTATAGTTTTACATATTTAGGCTCTACTTAATTGTTAGCAGTCTAATACCAAGTCTTAGTATGTAGACTTTTTTGCCTGAACTGAATAGTAATTTAGATAAAATTAAGTCAGAGGAGCCAAGCTGCTGTTGGAACTTGATTATGCACTATCAGAGTTCGAGTATTATTTTGTCCTTCCCGCTGTAGCTGCAGACAAAGCGATCGCCAAACTGAAAAATTACCGGTAAATTATATCTGCTTCAAAATAAATCGGTAAACTCTGAAAACGAAAGGATGAATAGCTTTTAGGGCTATGATAATCTAAGCCTATTAACAATAACCAATTAATATACAGATGAATTTACCCGTCGATCTAATTCTGCTCGGTTCTATTTTTGGAGCGGTAATTTTAACCTATGCACCTTTTCTAGTTGTGGGCTGGGGACGGTTACAGGCGGGCTATGATCAATCAGCACCCCGTGCCATGATCGATAAGCTGCCAGCATATGCTCAAAGAGCTACCTGGGCACATCAAAACAGTTTTGAAGCTCTAAGCATTTACGGTCTATTTGCACTGATGGCTTACGCGACGGGAGTCGAATCAGACTGGGCTAGAATTGCGGCGATCGCTTTTTTAGCAGCTCGCTTATTATATTCCGTCTTTTATATCGCCAATATCCCGCTTTTACGCTCTATGATGTTTGCGATCGGCTCTTTATCGGGCTGGACTTTATTTGGCTTGAGCATTTTACGGGTAATGAACTAGGGATCAACTAAAAGTAGGGAGATTATCTTCAGTGTCCCTACCCAACTGTAAACATTGTCTTACCTAAGATTTAGAAGTAATTTGCAATCAAGTTAACTTGGCAAATATCCGCAGGAACAAAATTGGGGGTAAATTCTAAAATAGTCAGAATTTGTAAAAAAAACAGACCGTTTAAAAGTCTGCAATTCTGTCACTTAAACCATAAGCTTGCCGCCTAATCAACCATAAGCTTGCCACTTCAATCTTCAAAAGCATTATTTTCCCGTAAACCAATCCATACCAATGTTTTCAGAAATCAACCATAAGTTTGCCGTAAGTTTCAAAATCAACCATAAGCTTGCCAAAGGCAATTTTAGTACTTAGTTACTATAAAAATAGAGATTTTTAAATAACTGCTATCTAACGATAGATTGGATTGAATATTTTGATTTTTACTTGCTTGAGAATATAGTGCATGAATTTATCTGGAACGGAGTATATTCAAATCTCGTAATTTTTCTTGGCTCCAAGTGTCTTCTGGATTGATTTTTAAGTAAGCTTTGAGAAAAGCCAACATTTTTCCTGAGTCTCTAAGTTGCTCGAATACTAAAATCAATCGCTTGAGAATGGCTGAATTTCTGGGATAATCTCGATTAAGAGATAACAATAAGTCTGCTGCATCTTGATATTTGGCTTGCGAACCAAGTATTGAAGCTTTTTGCAGTAATAAATTAGGCGTATGTCCTTCAATTGCTAAACATTGTGCGATCGCTTTTTCGGCTTTATTTATTTGGCGGGTGTTTATATAGGTGTTTAAAGCTATACGATTAATATCTCTCTTGATGCTTGAGGGGGTATTAAGTAGTTCTGAATTAGATTCTATTTTTTCTAAGCAGTCAAAATATCTCTCATCTTGGTAAATTGCAGAAAGTGTAAGCAAGAAAGCATAAGGATCTTTGCTATTCTCAAATTCTCTGTAGGTGATCCTTATGCTTGGGAATATTTTTGTTCTGAAATTAGTTTTAAAGTCTCTGATGACCAATCTTCTTGAGGTTTGGATCTGACTGAAATTATGGAGGTAGGATTAAAATCTAACTGACTGCCAATTATCTTGGATAATTCAGACTGCATTTTTGCCAAACTCGACCATCGATCTTCTGGTTTAAAAGCTAGACAACGCAAAATAAAATATTCTAGCGTAGGAGATACAGAAGAGTTGATTTCACTAGGCTTGGGAAATGGTACGTGACGGGCAACTTGACTTAAAGTATCGTGAGGAAGTCTGGCTGTTACTAAGTGATATAGGAGTATGCCTAAACTGTAGATATCAGCTTTAAAGAGAGTATCTGCGCTGCGCCCTTTTAAATTAGAGCCTACGATTTCAGGCGCAGAGTAGAGAATTGTGCCACCATTTTCACGAGTGCGAGCGTATAATTCTTCTGGTAAAAGACTACAACCGAAATCAGTAAGTTTTGCCCTATCGCCTGAAACGAGAATATTTTGGGGCTTGAGATCGCCATGACACATCCCTAAATTGTGTAAATGAGCTACTCCAGCTAATACTTGCTGATAAATATCGAGAACTTTCTTATAACTGGCGACAAACCCCTGAGTTTGCTTATCTAGAAGTTGAGCCAGAGTTTGACTGGGGAAATATTCCATTTCGATCGCATACCATTCTCGTTCTGGTGGAACTCTTCCCATCCAATAAATTTCAATGACATTAGGATGAGTTTGAGCGTTAACCAATGCCGAACCTTCTGCTAGATCTTTATTTCTCGCGCCTTGCTGCTTGGGAATCTTCAAAGCAATAATACGATTGTCTTCTAGTCTTTGCGATCGCCATACCCAGCCATAAGAACCATCTCCCAAGCATTCTAATAGTTCATAGCGATCGCCTAAACGCTTGTCAGCACGGGGAATAAAGAATTTGGGTTGACGACTCATTTATTTTCTCTGGTCAAAATATCAGCTAGATATAGCAAGTCACGCTCTTCTCTCATAACAAACTGAAACAAGAATAATTTACTTGCTCTACTTCCCGCAACATTTTCTCCTGCCGGGGTTACAAAGCCTTGATGAATAATTTGTTGCAGTTTTGAACTGTTAAGAGAAGTTAGTTTTTTTGTCCAATATGCCAAAATTAACAATTCTGCTTTAACCGACCAACGATGATGAGCAAGAAGTAAATTTTTAACTTTATTTTCTAGTTTGAGATTATCTTCTTTGCCACTGCATCTTTCAAATTCTGCGATCGCTATTGGAGCTTGAGTTATGGGATTGAACCATACCGCATCGGAACGAATCTCATTACCGACACAAGCATATTTTCCCTCACAGGGAGCAGGTACTTCCGTCACGCTGACATAATTTAGTCGATTACCTAGAAGAGTAAAATAAGTAACTCCCAAACTGTGAATTAATACTCCGCGATCTTTCACTCCCCATTCTTTTGTCCATATTGGCACTAGTTCTTGTGCCGTTTCTAAATTGACTATTTGAGCGACAATTTTACCCGAATCAACCACTAAATCTACCCCACAAATCCAGAACTTCGGGAGATTGACCGCCGTGTATCAAAGCTTTTGTGCCAATTTTGACGAGCAGTGGTGCGGGAATGGAGCGTCCACAAATTAACGCTTCTCCTGTAGATAAACTGGGCAGTTCGTTGAGATCTGCTTGGGAAATCATGTCGGATGTTTTGGTAATAAATCTTTGGTCGTCGGGGTTTTTCAGGCGCATCACAATCAGAGTATTGCATTGAGACGTCACATCAGGGTCGAGTTTGGACGGGCGTTGACTTACTACTGCAAAACCTACGCCAAATTTACGTCCTTCCCCTGCAATTTTCTTAATAATGCGATGACTGACGGCAGCTTGACCTGCTGGGGCGAAATTATGACCTTCTTCATAGACTAGAAAACAGGGACGAATGCGATCGGTTTTACTAGCAGCAGCGCGGAGAATTTCACTCGAAATCAAAGCCGTGATTACTTGTTTGGCTGTATCGCTTAAACCTTGTAAATCCACAATAACCAAGCGTCCCCGCTTGTCGCTTGGTCTACCAACTACTTCATAGATATCAGTAGGACGAGCTAAAGCAGCGGAATAAAAACTTTGTGCTTCATTCAGAACTCGCGATAATTTCATCGAAGCCACCGCAGCACTGCGATTATTAAGGGCGGTTGCTTCGGCAGAACTCAGTTCCGACCATTCTCGTAACTCGTCTAACCCATCTCCTAAGTAATAGCGTAAACGATTAATATCCCTTGGTTCTGTTTTTTCTGTAGTTCGCCAGTAGCGAATTGCTACATCTAAAACTCTTTGCTGGGGTTCGGTCAAGCCTGGAAGAATTTCACTAATGTCGTCGAGTTCAAAGCGATCGAATTGAAGAGCTAATTCTTGATTTTTACCCGCATATTTTTCACGAAAAGAAGAATTTTGTGGGGTATACACAGTACATCCTGCTTCCTTTTCTCCCAAAAGTTGCAAATTTTCTTGGATTTCGGGAATAGTGCGGCGATCGCGAAAATCATCAATGGAGTCAAGATCGGGATTGAATTGTAGTTTGCCTCCACTCAAAGCACGACCGTATTCACCATGAGGATCGAAGACTACTACCGTTCCATTATTTAAAGCCACAATGCGTTCGATGATGCGACCAACTGTATAGGATTTTCCCGATCCAGTCATTGCCAAGACTGCTAAATGCTCGGTAACGAGACGATTGATATCTAAATAAGCGGGAACGATATTTTCACCAGAATCGTAACCAACTAAATTACCGATATGAAGGCTAATTTGCTCGTCAAATTCATAGAAAGTGCTGAGAAATTGGTAGTCTACCGTTTCTACTTTTGCCCCAGGATCGAGAGCGCGACGGGGAATTTCGATCTGACCCGTTTTGGGATTTTTGAAACCAATGAGTTCGAGTTTGGCAATTACTTTTTCTCCCGTAATTTTTGCTCCAGGTAGTAATTCTAGGTCAGTAATAGATTGTCCCATTTGAGAGTTGTAGAGAATATTACTGCGATTGATGTTGGTGATGCGACCCAAAACATCGGTTTCTGGTTCTTGTTGCTTTTCCTGATGTCGGATGCGGACAAACTCGCCTCTTCTTCCTGCAAAAGATGAGGATAATATCATCGTCAAATTGTGAGGATCGCCAGTGTTACCAATTAGTTTGCCTAAAATTTGCTGTTTCATAAAAATGTTGCAGAAGCACTATCTAAATCGGAGAGCCATAAATCTTCAATTTCCCGTTTTTTGATTTCAGATTTGAGACTATCGCTATAGTATTCGAGAAATTTATCTAATGCTTGCTGTTCTCTCTGTGCCAGTTGAATTGGAAGAGGAGTTGCCCCTGCCATAGTTAAAGCCATGATTTCGGCTGCAATGCGATCTAGTGTTTTTTGATTCCAATTTGGTTCGTCGCCGATGGTTTGTAGCAAGCAGGGAATATCGGTTTGGGCTGTTTTGAAGTGATAGCCAATAACCCCCAAAGAAATTACATCGCTAGGTTCCATACGGGGGGTTTGCACGT
>JBCBEA010000266.1:0-6065 GCA_038529195.1 Cyanobacteria bacterium J06600_6 | reverse complement strand
TAATTTAGATTCTGATACAGATAATTTCTACATCAATGGCGAGAGTTTTAGCTATGGTGAATTAGGCTTTATCCAGATCTCAGTCGACTCTCACCATACTGCTAGGCATATTCCAGAAGGCACGTTGATTATCTACAATAGTGAGAATAGCAAGGCAGAAAATTCTATTGTGGACTATCTAGAATATGCGCCCGCTATACTCAACTTTTTTGGTTTAGAAACTCCAAAATATATGACCAAACCAAAATTTACGATCTAGACTGTAACAGATTTAAAATTTCTTGCTTATCTCGATTATTAATTTTTTAATAGAGATTTTTTATGGGCGAGACTTCTTTTTTAAGAGCGGTTGGTATAGCTTCAAACTAAGTTTTTCTCTGCCTTGAAAATCTAAAAATGTGGAGGCTATAGGAATTAAGTGAAAAAAAGAGCTAGTACTCATCACTTTTTCCTCTTCTGACCACATAATGCTGGTATCGTTGCCGATATTGGCAGGCAATTGCTTGAAAGCAGTAAACTCTTGTTGGATTTCTGGCGCATTCAGACCAAACACCGTTTGAGGATGGGGAAATATCGCCTCTGGTTTTAGTCGTCGTATTTCATAATTAAACACTCCAGGCTGCCAAATTTGTCGTAGAGTTGCCTCGTCAATAATTCTGATCGGGACATCTGCACCAGTACCCGCTTTCTCAAAGTAGATACCGTCATCGATCGCGATCGCTATATGATCGAGATACTGATAGCCCGTAGAACTTGTATGCATAACTAAAATGACGTCCCATGGCTGGGTAATGGTATCGGGGATAGAAAATTCGGGTTCATTAAACGAAAGCAACTGCTGAGAATTATCCCGTAGTAAATTGAGCATTATCGATCCTTGTCCCATGAATAGTGCCGGTTTAGCCAGAGGATCTTGCGCTGCTCTTAATATTTCATAGACTACTCCCCAACAGTTCATGTACAGCTGCTTGCTTAGGGTTTTAGCTGGAAATTTAACCACGGTTGATTCAGGAATAAACCGATGATTATTTAAAACCTGAATTATCGGCGGAAGAAAATCGATTAGTTGATAAGAGCGATCGCGATTATAGGTTACGAGGCTTTTGGATTGATAAGCGCCACCATAAGCATATTTTAACTGCTGAAATTCGAATAGTGAAAGTTTGCCAAAGTCAAAAACCAGTCTATCCTGCCATACTTCCAAGTCACTGGTGCGATCGCTAATTATTGCGCAGCGATGAGAGATATGCTTTGCCTCATTTAGCTGTAGTTCGCATGGTGTTATTTCATCTTCCTTTAACGGTGCGAATTCTGCATGAGCAACACGTGGAACACCAAATAAGCTAAACACAAATAAAAGTCGTAAAGTAAAACTCATTCAGTAATCAGTAATTATTCAAGCCAATATTTAGATCTTTGAAAAGTATAGGTGGGCAAGGTTATTTTATGACCGCCACTTATTGCTCCTAAAGTTTGCCAGTCGATCGCTACTCCAAAGATATATAGCTGTGCGAGTCCCAGAATTAATGTTTCCCAGTTACTTGTCTGAGAATTTAGATCGGCATAAATTATCTTGTTCAAAAATCTTTTGTTCTGAGTATTATCATCTTTTGACTGCCAATAAACATCAGCTATATCTTGACGAGATAAAGCATGTTTAATTATTGTTTCTATTAGTTCTATTAAATCTCGATTTTTTAAATCTACAGCTAACTTTAGAGTTTGATTAATATTTGCTTTTCCATACCATATTTGTTCGGAGTTTTCTGCTGCTAAATATTGCGCTAGTTTAGTTTGTAAATCTTGGATGGAAGTAACGGCGATCGCTAACCGATGTGCAAAATGCGATCGCCCGACATTAACGGTAAAACATACGTCTGCAATTGATAAGTCTGGATAGGTATTTAAATAGTTAATATACTTGTCTGCCAACTGTTTTAAAGCCCTGTTGGTTTTTGCCGATAAAGTAAATAAATATAGGTCTTTTATGGTTAATTCTGATGTAGTTTGTTTTGCTTCTACTTCTTTAACAATTAAATGAGCATTCGTCCCGCTAAAGCCAAAAGAGCTAATGCCCGCAACGCGTTGTTGTCTATTCTGCTGCCAGCTCATTTCTTGTTGCGGTAATTTAAACGGTAAATTATGCCACTCTACTTTACTATTAGGCTGCTGGAGGTGGAGATTAGGAGGAATCGCTTTGTTTTCTAATGCCAGCACAGTTTTGATCAAGCTAGCTATTCCTGCTGCTGATTCCAAATGACCAATATTGGTTTTCAGCGCACCTAAAACCAATTCCTGATTATCCTGAAATACCTGACTCAGAGCAGATAATTCGATCGCATCACCCAAAGACGTACCTGTACCGTGAGTTTCAACGTAGCTAACTCGATCTGCTTCGATCCGACTATTAGCTAAAGCCTGTCTGATTACCGCCTGTTGAGACAAACTACTGGGAGTTGTAATACTGCTGGTGCGTCCATCCTGATTAGTAGCCGATCCTAACAAGACTGCTCTGATTCTATCCCCATCGGCGATCGCATCACTCAATCTTTTCAAAACCACCATTCCGCAGCCCTCTGAGCGCACAAATCCATTTGCCGACTCGTCAAAAGTTTTACAGCGTCCATCTGGAGACAGCATATTAGCGCGGGTAAAATTCAAGCTTACCTTGGGAGAAATTAAACGGTTAACTCCTCCTGCTAGAGCCATATTACACTCGCGATCGCGTAAACTTCTAATAGCTAAGTGTACTGCCACCAATGATGACGAGCAGGCTGTATCTAAAGAGATACTCGAACCCGTAAAATCAAAAAAGTGAGAGATTCTACCCGATGCCAAACTGTGAGTATTGCCTGTAGTTAAATAGGCATCGATTTCCGTGGCACTTCGACTTAAAAGCTGATGCCAGTAGTCCACTGCAGCTACACCAATAAATACTCCTGTCGCCGTATCTCGGACAGAATCCGCTGGGATGGCTGCATTCTCCAATGCCTCCCAACTTACTTCTAGCAATAGCCTTTGTTGAGGATCGATGCTAGCTGCTTCCCTGGGAGAAATCCGAAAAAAACTAGGGTCAAATTCTTTGAGGTGGGGTACAAATCCACCAATAGCTGTTGAAGCATCATCTTGCCCATCCCAGCGTCCGTCCATAACTCTACTAACGGCATCTGTACCAGCCTGTAATAACTGCCAGAACTCCTCAGGACTATTGGCACCAGGAAAACGACATCCCATTCCCACCACCGCAATTGGTTCGTGTTTAGTCTGCTCTAGAGCATCTAGCTTACTCTGCATTTGCCTTAGGGCGAGCAATGCTTTTTTGGTGGGAGAAAGTTCCATTGGCTAATTACTAATAATTCTGAACGGACAGCATTGAGAAAAGACTACCTATTTAAAGGTATGATTATAAAATTATATAGAATATGCTTTTGTTAAAAACATTATATAAATAGCTAAATAAAGTATTCAAACTTAGATGCATTTAAATTTAAATATGCAATCAATATTATTATTTTCTGGCAATTATGAAAAATCTTGAAAAGCCAGCTACAATCCTAATCTTATTCTGGTTGGGAGCGTGTGTATTAATTACTCCTTTCATGTTATTTTTTATGCCCAGCATGAGCAGCACTCTTGGCGGCGTAAATACCCAAGATACTATTAAAGAAATGAGCATGGCTGCAAAAACTTTATTATCGACACGACCCCTTCTTATCTTTGGGGACAAAATATGCTGTTCAATATGGCTTTTTTTTAGCGCTAAAAAAGATTTAAAATCTCCTTGGATCTGGTCTTCACTTGGATTTAACTTTGGGATTAGTGCTTTAATTTTATATTTTGTTAAGCAACTTTCTATTAGAGATAATGTAAATCTTTAAATAAATTTTGAAAGCATTTTTGTAGAATTTAATATTTTAAACATGAAACAGATTGAAAAACTGGTTGTTGGTTTACTTATTTTAAAAATAGCTAGTTATTTGTTTGGGAATTTTCTTGTCGCTGCCTCTTTTAAAATTTCTTCCTTAGAGATAGCTGATATAGGTATTCAAGGATTAATTCAGAGTCAATATATCGAGCCAATACAATTGCTAATCCGCATTTTGTTGCAGTTTGGTTTAGCAGTCTGGATATATTTTAGAGTAAACGGCAGTAGGCAATCAAAATGGATTTGGTCCTTGTTCAGTTTGTGCTTTGGCATTTATGGAGTAACTGTTTACTTTCTTAAACAACTGGTCGATCACAAACTATATGCCTCTAACTTCGAGTAATAGTGAAGAGATGTTGCTTAAGTAATTAAATCTCAAGTACCAGATTCTTAGCTAAACTTTAAGGTCTGGTTGCGATCGGGAATAAACCTGCTTTAATTTAAATTAAGCTCTAGTTATGATCGGTCAAATAGACTAAACTACTAAGCGCAGCTTATAAAAATCAAGATTTTAAGGAAGAGAATTTATGCCTCTAACTCTTTCAGGAGAACAACAGCAGCTTTTCGATCGCAGCTTGCAAACAATCCAGCGAGTTGAAGGTTTGTTGGTGGAGGCAAAGGTACTTTTTCCCAACTTCGATGCCGATACAGCTATTCTCAAACAGCAGCTTGCTAATCCCTTCTCGATTTTCATCTGTGGTGAATTTAACGCAGGCAAATCTAGTCTTCTCAATCAGTTAAACAATCAGGATATCGCTACCGTCGGTTTTTTACCCACCACTCAAGAAATTCATGCATACAATCCCGAAGGTTTTGGTGGTTTAGTATTCATTGATAGTCCTGGTACTAACTCCATTATCGAGCAGCATCAAGAACTGACCGAAAACTATCTACAGCAGGCGGATATTATTTTATTCGTTACTTCTGTCGAACGTCCTTTGAGTAAATCGGAGCAGGACTTCCTAACCTTGGTCGATCGCACCTGGGCGCGTAAAATTATTGTTGTAATCAATAAAGCCGACTTAGTCAGAGACGAAGAAGCTAAACAAATCCGCGAATATGTTGCGGAAGGTTTAACTGAAATTTTGGCAGATATGCCTCCCGTGTTTAGCATTTCGGCGAAAACGGGGGGTGGAATAGACGAATTAAAAAGCTTTCTTTTAGCTTTTCTAGCAGAGGGAGAAAAAGTTAAGTTAAAGCTGCAAGGACCACAAAATTCACTATTGGTTTATCTCGAACAGTTAGAACAGCAAAACGAATCAATTCAAGCCAAGCTGGAGGCAGACAAAGTTATTTTTGACCGCACCTCCCGCAGAATTGAGGAAAGACTAGAAGAATACAATCTTCTATTTGGCATTTTTCGCGATAATATTGAGAGCTTGTTTAGTAATTTAATTCAAGAAACAAACGAACTAATTGATAACAATACTGGCTTTTTAACCGTCCTGAAACGAAAAGTTACTAAGGAAGAAGATTACCTCGAAGAACGACTTGCCAAGACGATCAAAGATATCCAGCTAGACAAAAACCTCGCAGAAATATTTAAAGAAGCGATCGCCACTTTTGCCAAATATCGCCAGCGTATTATTCGCGAAGCTAAAGAAGATCTATCCACCACCGTTTCCGTCTCCGAAGATAGTCTGGCTTTACCGGCGATCGATACCCAACAGTTAAAAAGCGATGAATTTGCCAATAAAATCAAAGCAGCAGCCGAAGAGGGATTAGACAGTTTCTGGCGCTTGAGTATTACTGCTGCAGCTACAGGATTGGGCGGACAGCTAGTCTTTAGCACTGTTTCTGCCGATGCCACGGCTTTTCTCATTGCAGGCTTATTTGGCTTAATGAGTTTTGATGCTTTGCCCAGAAGACGTAGAAAACTTAAGTCAGAACTAGAGCAAAACTATCGTAACTTGCAGGAAAGCTATACAAACAGCCTCAAGGACACCCTGTCTGCAGAGTTAAATAAGTGCCTTCAGCAGTTTGCGAACGTTATTCGTCCTCAGCAGGAAGAACTCAGCAATAAAATTGCTACCTCAAAGTCTATTTCGACAGAAGTAGCCACGATTAAGGCAGAAATCGAGCAGATGAGCGTGGATGTGGAACAGTTAGAAGTAGTAAATAACTAATGTTACGCACTTCA
>JBCBEA010000265.1:0-6068 GCA_038529195.1 Cyanobacteria bacterium J06600_6 | reverse complement strand
TCCTGCTATTCCTTTGCGATAGTGGCTGTTAATATTTTCTTCTCCTTGAGCTCTTCCTTTGGTCACTGTTTCAAATTTATAGCGATCGCATAAAGCAATAAATTCAGCTTCTGGTATTTCAATCTGCAAATAATTTAACAATTTTCTGAGAAAAGAACTATTATCATTGACCAAATCTTCATAACGGAAAATAGCAATGTTTTCCTGCTCTTCTTGAGTGACATTCATCCAAGATTTCTGCGCCTCAAAATAGCCAAACTCTGACAGGCGATCGATCATGTACTTTAGACCTGTGCTTAAATCTAGCTGTGCTAAATCTCTGCGCAACTCTGGAATAACGCTAGTTGATATATGGGAATATTTGGCAGAAAAATACCAAGAAACCACTGCATCTCTCGGGTCTCTTAAGACAAAAAATGTTGTGTAATTCGAGAGTTTGGGTATGTCTAGATAGGTTTGATAATTGATATATAAATGAGTGCCAATTGTCTTAGATGGCAAAGCTGGAAGGGATCGAGCATCACGTAGCCCCAATTGAACATAGGGACGAGTAACTAGACCCGTATACTGATAAATAGTTGAGTCGTCAAAAACTGCTCTAAACCACTGACTTGCTGTTTTTTGAATACAGCAATAGTAAATATTATTGTAAGGAGAACGCTCAATTACCTCCAGGGAAGAGTGTTTTACTTCCATCGCTTTTTGATAGCTGTCGCTAGCTAGCTCGTATTTATCCTGCCGTTGCAGAATGTTGGCGATGGCATAGTGAATACCCGCGCTTTCTGGCTGGAATGATAAGGCTCTTTTATACGAGGCAACCGCTAAATCTGGCTGTTCTTGTACTTGCCAGATAGTACCCAAATTATAGTGGGCACTCGCTAAGTCTGGCTGTAAGGCAATCGCCTGTCGATAATAAACTATTGCCGTGTCTAAATTGTTCTTACTCTGGCAGTTAAATCCGAGATCGTTGTTGAGGATAGCATAACGAATTTGCTGTTCTGGAGAAAGTTGTCCTCTGGCAAAAAGGATATTGCCCAAACTCACATTGGCTTCGAGGCAGTTTGGCTGAATTTCAATTGCTTTCTGATAACAGGTAATAGCCCGTTCCTGTTGTCCCTGTTGTTCGAGGACATAGCCCAAATTGTTATAAGTAACAAAAATATCTGGTTTCAGCTCGATTGCTTGCTGATAAGCGATCTCCGCATCGTCTAGTCGATCTTGAGCTTGATACAGATTACCGATACTCAGCCAAGCCTGGAAAAATTCAGGTCGGCTTTGGAGTGCATTCTCTAAAAACTTCTCTGCATCTCGATCTTGTCCTGCACTCCGGGCAAGGATGCTCAAGCCATAAAGTGCGTCGGGCTGTTTGGGCTGCTCTTGTAAAATTTGACGATAGATTTTCTCGGCTTGGGCAAAAGAATTATCTTTTTGATGCTGCATGGCTAATTGCAGCGCCTCCCGAAATTCTGGAGATGAATTTCTCTCTTCGTTTTGAATTTGACCGCTAACAATTTTCCGAGCTAAATCAACAAGAATATGCTCTTCCTCAGATACGGCTTCTAGTGAAGTTAAATGTTTGACGAGGGGACCTGCTCGTTCTTTTTGTAGCCAACTAGATAGGGTCTTTAGAGCTTGAGGAGAATGATTAATTTTAAAGGCAGCCTGGATTAAGCGCATAGCCCCGTGCAAATTCCCCACCCTAAGAGGAATTGTTGCTCGTTTCAAACACCAATAAAAATAATTGTGTCGTGATCGGGCGGTAATCTCCTCACGATATTTTGCTGGCAGATAGCTTTCTGAGATCTCAATCGCTCGTAAGTGATCCATCCCAGAGGCACCATTTGTATTTTCAGAAATAGTTATGCTATTTGCCTGCCGACGGTAATGAGCGAGAACTTCTGGCTCGTAACACCAATCATAGAAAGAAGCAATGCGTTTGTACAGTTCCCAATCACAAGTATAGAGAATGTCAAGTTTGTAGCCTCCAAGCTTTTCATAGGCAGCTCTTTTTATAGCTAGACAAGGAGGACTAGTAGTATTTACAACTCCAATTTGCTGTATCCAATTGCTAACAATACCTCGATAGTTATTCAGGTTAAATTGTTCCGTATGAAGTACCTGGCGATTTTCATTGATTATTTGATAACCACTAAATACTGCCCCTACTGATTCAGGATTATTTTTCAGAGTTGCCTTTAGTCGGGCGTAAAAATCGGGCAAAATATAATCATCGTGATGTAGCAAATGAATCCACTCACCCCGACATAGAGATACAGCTGCATTCCAGTTTTCCTGTAGGGGGATTGTCTCTAAGAATCGACAGTAACGAATAATTCCTCTGCCGAGTTCATCGGGAATTTTCCATTGTGCTGGTTGACTACCATTGTCTAGAACGATAATCTCCATGTCCTCGGAATTTGTCCATTGAGCTAGAACGCTAGCGAGACATTCAGGAAAGTATTCAGGACGGTTAACAACGGGAATTACAATACTCCAAAAAGGTCTTTTTTCAGAGTTGCTGACTCCAGGGATTGAGGGAAACTGGTAATCGCCAACGGTTACTTCCCCTTGCGGAATTGCAGGAACATCATAACTCTCGGCAAAAGTAGCGGTATTCTCGGCGAAAAATTCTATCGCTTCACCATAGCTGGGATTAATCAGCTTTAATCCTTGTTTAAAATTAGCGGTAGCTAGATCTAAGTCTCCTAAATCTTGATGTATCTGACCCAAGCGATAGTAAGCCGCTCCGCATCCAGAATCTAATTCTAAAACTTTTTCAAAGCAAATAATTGCTTCAGAGAACTCTCTTTGTTCCTGTGATGCCATACCTAGATGGAAGTGAGCTTCTGCCAAATTAGCATCCATTAAAATTGCCTGACGATAATAAGTTATCGCCGTTTGCCAGTCTTGTGCTTCCTGGCAGTTCAGACCCAACTTCAAGTTTAATTTAGCGCAATTTAGCTGCTGTTCGGCGGTCAGTTTGCCCTGAGCATAAAGTGTATTCCCTAAATTGGCTTTGGCTGCAACGCATTTGGGGTCTAAATCTAGAGCCTGTTGATAAAAGGATGCTGCTGCTTCAAAATTGCCTTGTTCTTGCAATACATAACCTAAATTATTACAAATAGGTGCAGAATCGGGTCTAAAACTAAAAGCTTGGCGGTAAGCTACTTCCGCAGTTTCAAATTGACTCTGACTTTGATACAAATTGCCTAAACTAAACCAAGCTTTGAACAATTCAGGTTGTGCGATAACGGCAGCTCTAAGATATGGTTCTGCTTCAACTAATGCACCCCGTTGCTGGGCAATTGTACCCAAACGATATAAGGCGTCTGGATGATCGGATTGCTCCTCTAAAACCTGGAGATATTGTTTTTGAGCTGCATCCAGACGATGGCTGCGATAATACTGCTCCGCCAACTGAAAAGACTCCGTAAGTTTGATATTGTTATGTCTTCTGGGTTTATTGACTACTTGTAAAAGAAAATTCTCCAACTCTCTGACTGGAGTCAAATCTTGATAGAGCTTATGTTTATTAAGGGCAATTTGTTCGGAAATTTGGTGACGATAACCTGCATCTTGACCCAATCGCACTGCTATCTGGACATATTGTTCTTTACTCTCGGCAATTGTCTCCTGAATACCCATCATAGTCAGAATTGCCGTCGTATGACGAGCTCGCATCATCTCCCCTGGCAAGGTGACGATAGGCAAGTTGTAAGCAGTAGATTCCATGGTTGTGTTATTTCCCGACCAACCGATGTTATCTAAAAACACATCGGCGATCGCCGTAGTTCCTGCAAAACTCTCTGCCTTCAAACGGGGGAGAAAAATACAGTAGTCCTGATAGTTTAAATCGAACTGTTTAAATACTGTTGCCAGTCGTTTCCGAAATACGTTTGTCACCAACTCGCTTGTTAGTTCGATAAAAACGAATTTCGCCTGCTTTAATTTTCGAGCAATGCGGGGAAAAACGTCATCATGCTGTGGCAAATATTTAAACAAAGATTGACAACACCAAAACATAATTTCATTGTCGGCAATGCCTATGTCTGTTTTCTTTACCGCCTTGGGTTCGATTGAGATCAGCTGATAATATACTGCCAAGTTAGATAATCTAACTAATTTCTCTGTATAGTGGGATTGAGCATTAGCTGGCTCCATCATATCGCTGCTCAAGTGGTAATCAATTGTTGGTAAACCACTGGTTTCAGGATGTCCCCCAAACGCCAATTGAATTGGTGCCAATCTTAAAGATCCCAGCTTAATCGTCATGGAGTTCATCCCAAATTCAGGAAAAATCAGCACATCTAAATTATCGCTGCTAATTTTCTCTGCCCATTGACTGACGGAAAAGGGACGATGGGTAAAACGATCAAAGATTTGGCTGGCTAGGGTCGTCTGGCGATCGCAAATGCTGCCTGTATAGTAGCCGAACAGTTCAAACTCGCTGCGGTCAATATTTTCAAGCCAACCTTTGAGGGGTATTTTCCAGACAGAATGATGATGAAAAAATCCACAGACAAAACCCAAACGTATTTTTTGCTCTATATTTATTTGCCGAAAAGGAAGAGGTTGGCACCACTGGGGATAGCGACTTGCCATCAGCTGGTGCATCAGTGAGCCATAGGTGCGTTGAAGATCGACATCGTTTTTACCCTGATAGGCTAAACCAAAAGTCTGGTGGGAGCCGACTGTCTTTGCAGCTTCCGCCTGTTCTTGGGGACTAGCTTGACGGTAATGAGTCGCTAAATTTTCTAGATGCGCCTGATATTTCTGTCGCTTATCCTCTACTTCCTGTTCACTCCTATAAACGATCGCCAACTGAGCCATCGTCAGACCAAATTTAGCGGGATGATAATCTTGATCATGGCGAATAGCCGTTTCATAGGCAGCGATCGCAGCTTCTGTATCTCCTTGATAGAGTCGAATGTTGCCCAAATTAGAATGAGCGATCGCTAAATTAGACTCTAGTTCAATAGCATGCTCATAGGCTGCAGCTGCTTCAACAAACTTTGACTGCTTCAGCCACATATTGCCTAAATTATTGTGGGCGATCGCTAAATTAGGCTCTAGCTCAATCGCCTTTGTATAAGCACTGATTGCTGCCTCAGTTTTACCCTGTTGGGCGAGTACATTTCCGAACTCATTGTATTCTTCTGCTGAGTCAGGCTGGGTATCGAAGATTTCTGGAGATGCAGAGGATGTCATGACCTGAATCTAAAATAAATTGGGTTATTCGCAAACAATTAATAACAGCTGTTTCAAAAACAAGTTTTTAAAGTTTAAATTAGGATTCTTAAAGCAAAAAAAGGGCGATTATCAAAAACTCTTTTGTGCACAAGTAGAGTGATTTTGTTAACAAGCCCCAGTAAGGTGTTAGATATATCTATATGTAAGCTGTGGGTTAGTAAAATAGATTATGGGTTGAATTCTTTGAACTTCCCGAGCAGCAGCTAAATTTAAATGGTATGCATCGACATGTGTGCATAAGTAACATACGAGCCTAAACTATACCGTAGCTATAGCTTGTCGCCTGAGCGGAACCATAATTTTTATCAACGCCATAGGCTGTACCATAGGCTACACCATAACCAGTAGAGTAGCGTTTTTGTTCAACCGACACTGCTCTTGATCCAGTCACGGCAGCACTGGCAATTTCTCCAACGCCAACTGCATTAGCATCAGCAAAAACACTACCGTTACCAAGATCGACATTTGAATAAGTTTCGGCGATCGCTCCCCCTTTGACAGCAGAAGCTTTTGAACATTCATTATAAGAATTAATAAATTCTAAATCATGAATAAACATAAACTAGACAGCTCCTAGAAAATTTTCAGTACGATTCAAGTGAATATAAAATTAGCAAATAAGCTATTAGTGAAGTTTGCGAGTACTATTAAAAAAACAAATCATTAGATATTGATCTGAATGACTATTTTGTCTAATTAAAATTCTTGATTCAACTACACTAATTGCAATTGCTCCTTTCATCAAAACAGAGTCGAAAAAATAATTTTCGCTCCTCAATCAGTATCAGTATTGTCTATATTTTAGACTAGGAAATGAA
>JBCBEA010000264.1:0-6074 GCA_038529195.1 Cyanobacteria bacterium J06600_6 | reverse complement strand
CAGATTAACTAAAGTCGGCTTCGTGCCAATTTCCAAAAATATATTTACCTGCTGGGAACTTAAATAATTAATACTCTTGGCAAACTGAACAGGCTGCAAGATATGTTTAGTCCAGTAATCAGGAGTAGCAATACTTTTATCTGCCAACTTCCCCGTAAGATTAGAAACAATAGGTATTTCTGGTAAAGAGTAATTAATAGTTTTAGCTATATCTTTAAACTCCTCTATCATCGGCTGCATTAAAGGAGAATGAAAAGCACAATTTACCTTCAGATTATGAGTTTTTATTGCTCGATTTTCTAGTTTATGTTTAATCTCGACAAGATCTTGTTTAAATCCAGATAAAACTAAATGTGTACCATTATTGGCAGCAATAGTGATACGATCGCTTAATAAATCCTCAATCTTATTCTGCTCTGCAAAAACCGAAATCATCGATCCATGGCTCGACAAACCTTGCATTAACTTGCCACGCCAAGATACCAGCTTCAAAGCATCTTCCAAACAAAAAACATGAGCGATCGCCGCCGCGACATATTCTCCCAAACTGTGACCCATCATTACATCAGGCTTAACACCCCAAGACAGCCACAATCGCGCTAAGGAATACTCGATCGCGAATAGTGTGGGTTGTGTATATTGAGTTCGATTTAGTAGAGAGGCGGGGGAAGCAGGGGAGGAGAATATTATGTCTTTGAGAGATATGTCTAAATATTGTTCGAGAATATGGAAACAGCGATCGCAATTCTCTTTAAATACGGGTTGAAGACTATATAACTCCCTCGCCATGTCTAAATATTGCGAACCTTGACCAGTAAACAAAAACGCCAGCTTATTATTTTGACACTCTAAATTATTAACCCCAGCAGCCGATAACTTATCAATTAATTCCTGCTTATTACTAGCAACAATACCCAGGCGAATATCAAAGTGATGTCTGCCAATATTGCTTGTCAAACAAATATCTGCTAGAGATATTTTAGGTGTATTTTTTACTGCCCGTAAGTAATTTTTAATCTGTTCTTGTAACGCAGACCTATTCTTTGCCGACAAAGTTAATAAATAAGTGGAAAACTCACTATTTAACTCAGACTGTTCGACAAACTCTTCTAAAATAACGTGAGCATTAGTCCCACCAATTCCCAAAGAATTAACCCCAGCTCGTCGAGGATAAGATTCAGATTTCCAGTCCTGTAGTTGAGTATTCAGATAAAAAGAACTTTGGTCAAAATCTATCTGCGGGTTCGGATTATTAAAGTGCAGGCTAGCAGGAATTTTTTGATTATACAGACATAAAACAGACTTAATTAAACCGACAATGCCCGATGCCATTTGTAGGTGTCCAACGTTAGTTTTTACCGAACCGATCGCACAAACCTCTTCACCTCTAGTATCGTCGTGATAAGCCTGAGATAAGGCAGTAACTTCTATCGGATCACCCAGCTTTGTACCCGTACCGTGAGCTTCAATATAGCTGACTGATTTTGGCTCTATATTGGCATGGGCGATCGCCTCAGAGATAACTCTAGTCTGTCCATCTATGTTGGGAGCAAAATATCCTACCTTACTGCCTCCGTCATTATTCACCGCCGAGCCTTTAATTACTCCATAAATGCGATCGCCATCCTCAATTGCCCGATCCAATAGCTTTAACACCACCATTCCCGCACCACTGCCAAAAATTGTCCCCCCCGCCTCTGCATCAAAAGCGCGACAGTGACCATCAGGAGAGAGGATCATGCCCTCTTGATACAGGTAGCCCATCTTTTGGGGAGAATGGACAGAAACACCACCAGAAAGAGCAAGATCGCATTCAGCATTGATTAAACTCTGACAGGCTAAATGCACCGTCACTAAGGAAGTCGAGCAGGCGGTTTGTACATTAACGCTCGATCCAGTCAGATTTAACTTATAAGATGTCCTGGTAGTCAGATAATCCTTATCATTGGCAGTTGTTAGTTGAAACCCACCCATTGAGCTTAAATTAAGCACCTGAAGAGGATCGCGATCGTCAATATAATGTCGGTTAGGATAAATATTATTTAACAGATAAGTATTAGTTGCAGCACCCCCATAAAGGCTAATCTGTCCTGTATAGGTAAGGGGGTCGTATCCTGCATCCTCCAAACTTTCCCAGGCACATTCCATAAATAGACGCTGCTGAGGATCTAGTAGCCGTGCTTCTTTGGGACTGTAACCCCAAAAATCTGCGTCAAAGTCTTCAATGCGATCGAGTATGGGACTAGCTTTTACATAGTTAGGATCTTTAACCAACTCTGGATCGACTCCCGAATCGATCATTTCGCGATCGCTAAACCAGCTAATTGACTCGATATCATTACATAGATTAGACCAAAACTCAGCAATATTACTCGCCCCAGGAAAACGACAGGACATGCCGATAATCGCCACATCTTTATTCCCTAACGCCTGACGACGCAATTCACCCCGACGCTTACCCTGTTGGACAGCATCAGATTCTCCCGTGAGATTGTTATCTAAATATTCAGCTAAAGTCTTGATAGTCGGATATTGAAACAGAGTTACTGCCGATAGACTATATTCAGGAGTCAGCTTACTCAACACCTGCATTAATAAGAGAGAATTACCGCCCAACTCAAAGAAGTTATCCTGAACTCCAATCTTCTCTATGCCTAAAACCCCTTGCCAAACTTCTACTAACTGCTTTTCGATTGCATTACCTGGTAAATCCTTCTGGCTTAGATCCCTTTGGGAAAATAACGCTCCAATTTCGGCAACGATCTGAGTAAATTCCCCTGCTGCAAATCTTTGAGACAGTTGCGATCGCATTATCTTGCCAATTGCCGTTTTTGGTATTGTCTCGCTGGTAACGGGAAGAATATAGGCAGTTGCAACTCCAAGCTGAGTAAAGACATTTCTCCGGATCGTATTGACTAAACCCCTTAACTCATCACCCTGCAAATCCGTATTTAAAAAAATCGCCACCTGTTCTTGCTGACTCTCATCAACTACCCCACAGGCAGCCGTATAAGCAAGATTAACCCCCGCAATCTCTTCTACTACCGCTTCAATCTCATAGTTATAGTAATTCACCCCATTGATCACAATTACGTCCTTCTGTCGCCCCGTAATCGTTAATTGTCCCGACTGTAATAAGCCCAAATCCCCAGTATTAAACCAACCGTCAGTGGTAAAAATCTCCTGGTTTAACTCTGGCTGCTGATAATATCCCCGAGTTACTGTTTCTCCCTTAACCTGTAACAAACCAATCTTACCTTCAGCAATAATTGTCTTATTTTCGTTGACAATCCTCAAGGAAACACCGGGGATTGGCGAACCAACAGAGACAAAATCCCGTTCTAAGTGACGATAAAAATCATGAGAGTGGGCTATGCCCGAGCTAGTTTCCGACATTCCGTAACCGGGGCTAACTACATGAGGAGATAAATTATAGTCAGCTAGCAGTTCCAAAAAACGACCTGCTGTTTTACCCACCACCGCCTCTGCTCCATTGCCCATCCAGCGCACACAGGACAAATCCCAACTATGCTCAGCTTCAGAACTTACTAACTGTTCGTTGACCAAGTTGTAGGCAAAGTTCGGACTCCAGGTAGCCGTAGCCCGATAACGATCAATTAAATCCAGCCAAGACAAAGGATTTTGCAGTATTAGCTCGCTTTCTACCTGAATCTGCTGACAGCCAAGATATACCTGGGTTAGATGAAACATGACCAGGCTAGCAACGTGTTCGAGGGGCATCCAGTTCAAACTAATATCCTGCTGAGACAGATCGTTAACCGTTGCCATTCCGTAAATGCTGGCAATTAAATTGCGCCCAGATAACATTACTCCTTTGGGTTTATCCGTACTCCCCGAAGTAAATAGCAATAGTGCCAGATCTTCCAGATCTCCACAATGATAGTTAGAGTCACCTTGATTAGCTAATAATTCCGCAACCATCATCGCCCCAATCCCTGAAAGTTCTCGATCCGTAATGACGGCGGGAGAATCACATAACTCCCAAGTTTGTCTCAACTTGCGATCGCCCTGAGTCAGATCGACGCCCAGAGGAATGGGAACATATCCTCCCAACCAACAACCCCACATACAAATCAAAAAGCTGCGGGGATCTAGAAGCTGAATCATTACGAGATCGCCGGGCTGTAAACCGTGCTGACGTAAACCTTGTAAAACCGATTCGGCAGAGGCTAATAAATGCCTATAGGCTAAAAAATCCTGAGTACCATCTCTGGCAATCAACAAAATTCCTGTCGAGCGATTAGCAGCATGGTGCAGAATTTTGGGTAGAGAATTACAGTCAAAAACAGAACTCGGTAAAGCAACCCCATGACAAAGAGAAAGATTATCAACAGCCTGCTTCGAAGAGTTGTTCATAGATTGCATCCGAGTCACCCACTACCGAAATATCAAATTTAGAGTTACTTTATAGCAAATTAGTTGCTAACGAGGCGACGTTTATTTGTGAGAGCGCATTTCGGGACTTAAATTTGCGTATCTTAATATTGCAGTGATACTCTTTGGTCATGAAACAGATCCCTCTTACTATTTTTGACGAAACTCTAAGAGATGGAGAACAGCAGGTTGGCATTTTTTTCGATAATTCAACCAAAAAAGATTTAGCTGAACTGATTGCTAAGACAGGGGTAGATCATATTGCCCTGATGCCTGCCATCCACCCGACAGAGGCTCAAATAGTTCGACATCTGACAAAAAGTAACCTACAACCGCTGATCGCTGCTTCAACCATGATGGGGGAAAGCCATATTGATCGCTCTCAAGCCTGTGGTGTGGAAACAGTTATTCTCTTTAATGCTGTAAGCGATCGCCTTTTATGCATGCGAGATCCATCAACATCAACAGCCACAACTCTAGACACCATAACCGTCGAAAAAGTTCGCGATCGCATGTTAGATCGGGTAGTGTCTCATCTCAAATATGCTGCCAGTCGCGGTTTAAAAGTTTGTTTTGCAGCGGAAGATTCTAGTCGTGCCGATTTTGATTTCTTAGTCCAATGCATCAATAAACTGCATCCCTATATTGAACACTTTATCCTTTGCGATACTGTTGGCATTCTCAATCCTGAGGATACTAGGCTTTGGGTACGCAACCTCATCGAATTTACTCACAATCGCACTCCTCTATCTGTCCACTTCCATAACGATCGCGGTTTAGCCCTAGAAAATACGATTCAGGCAGTTTTAGCCGGAGCAATGGGCGTATCTGGCACTTTTGGGGGCATTGGCGAAAGAGCGGGAAATGTGGCCCTCGAACAAGTCCTAAATGGTTTAAAACTACGCTACGGATGGCAAATTCCTGGGATTAACTATGATGCTTTAGCAGAGGTCACTAATTATCTATCTCAAAAGCAATTTAGAGCCAATTCTCCCTATTCTCCTGCCAGCTTACGCTACGAAACAGGAATTCATGTCGATTCTCTGTGTGGCGATCGCTCCAGCTACTATCTATTTGCGCAAGGAGAACCAGAAATCTGGTATGGGAAGTTTAGCGGTGCAAGTAGCTTTGAATACCTGTTTGAACACTGTCTCGATCTACCTCAGCCAGTCGAAAAATATCAGGAATATCGCGAAAAAATCAAAAATATGGCAATTAAACAGAAGCGATCGTTTAATCAGCCTGAAGCTTTGAAGCTGTTAGGATTCTAAATTCTAACTTTTAAATTTAGTGGGCGAAGAGAGACTCGAACTCTCACGATTTCTCGCCACATTTTGAGTGTGGTGCGTCTACCGATTCCGCCACTCGCCCAGGTGTTACATCAGTATAGTATAAAAAAGCCGATCGACACAAGCTACTGTTAGTAGAATCTGTTTAGCTGCGATCGCCCTAAAACCAAAGATTAATTTAAATAAAAACAAGTGATTTGTCTGTAACTCCATTTGGGACAATAGAAAAGTGATTGGCAACTTTGGAGTCCGGTTTTCCGTCAGGATCAATATCACCTAAAGTTTATGTATTTTTGTTATCTATCTACCTATGTCTAAGCAATTTTTTAAATTGCCCAATCGTTACTGTCGCCAGCTTGTCTATGGCTTAATTAGTTTTGCGATCGCCAT
>JBCBEA010000263.1:0-6076 GCA_038529195.1 Cyanobacteria bacterium J06600_6 | reverse complement strand
GCAGATTCCCGTCGCTGCGGGATTAGCGGGAGGATCGGGGAATGCTGCTGCGGTACTCGTGGGCATCAATCTACTGTGGAAGTTAGGCTTAACTCAACTAGAATTACAGGGATTGGCAGCCAAAATCGGTTCAGACATTCCTTTTTGCGTTTCGGGAGGGACTGCACTAGCGACAGGCAGAGGAGAACAGCTAGATGACATTCAGCCTGTCAAAGACATGTGGGTGATTTTAGCTAAATACGACAACATTAGCGTTTCTACTCCTTGGGCATATCAAACTTACCGCCAACAGTATGGTGATTCTTATGTATCCGATCCCGCAGGAGTAACAGATCGAACTGCTAACGTCAGATCTGGCGGTTTAGTCAATGCGATCGCTCATCAAAACATTGCCGAGATAGGTCAGCTAATCTATAACGACTTAGAAAAGGTAGTCTTACCCAAATATCCCCAGGTGGCAGAGTTAAAATCTGCTTTTGCGGCTCAAAACGTATTGGGGACAATGATGTCAGGGTCGGGTCCTACCGTCTTTGCCCTATGTGAATCAAAAGCACAGGCGATCGCCGTCGAGGGAGCGGTAAAATCACAAATCAACGATCCCCAGCTCCAATTTTGGATTACCAAAACGACGACTGCTGGAATCCAAATCAAACCTTAATGATTACTGATTACTAATTAATCAGCTGCCACGCCATAATGTCGGCAAACAAATTTTGATACCCTGAAACGTTGGGATGTAAACCATCTTCTCCCAGCTGGCTATTAATCCAGTCTGTACCTCTAGATAGCCAGAGATCAAAAATATCAAGATAAGGAATATTTCTTTGCTGACAAGCCTGGAGGATAACTTCTTTAAAGCGATACTGATCTAGATGGTTGTAATATAGACAGTCCATAAACGGCATTTTTGCCTCATTTACGGGGGTCATACCGATAAACATCACGGGGCAAAGATTTTGTGCCGCATTGAGCAGATAATCAACGTGTTGACGAAAGCTATCTAGATCGGTGTAAAGCTTACCTTCTGGCTTGCCTACCCGTGCGGAGTCATTTAAACCGACAGACAGCAGAATCAGATCGGGGACACGGTTACGTAACTCACCGCGACAGCTAAACTCCTGCTCTAAGCGAATTGAGACTTGATTAACGCGATCGCCTCTCACCCCTAAATTATATAAAACGTGTCCTGCACCTTGAGGAGACATCCACTCTCGACGTAATCTTTCTACCCAACCACCACCGATAAAATCACCATAACCGTAGGTTAGGCTATCTCCCAAAGCAATTACCTTCAGAGGCTGCTGGCGTTCGAGCTTCTCGTGTAATGTACGATCGTTACTGGTGGTAAAGCTAGAGTTAGGACTAAGAATAGTCTGCATAAAAGATATTTATATAAACTTCCAGGGCTTGTATAAAGTAATATTTACATTTAGCAATAATAATACATAATTGCCGAGCCGATTTGAAAATTGAGTATAGCCGATCCCCTTTTTGATTAGCAGTGAGTAGCTGCATTCTGCAAAATATTGAGAGGAATTCAGTTGCTATAAGAGACATTCGCTCCAGTCTAAAATACGATTCCAAGCCCACCAGCAGTCGCGATCGCCATTAGCCTGCTGGCAGCTTTGACCACTGACATAACCTACATGACCACCCGCTTCAGTAGCAATAAGGTTTAATGCCTCGTTGTGACGACAAACTGTTTTAAGTTTGGGAATAATTGCTGGGGCAAACATGGGATCGTCTTCTGCATAGAGAATTAGAGTCGGTTTGGTTATTTTATGTAGAAATCGAAATGGACTGCTGGCGGTGTAGTAAGCTTCGACCGAATCAAACTCCAGGCGTGGAACTACTAGATGATGGTCAAACCCCCAAATACTTTTAGCTTGAGCAACTTTGTCTGGATCAAACTCTTGGGGATAATACTTCTGAATTCTAAATACTAATTTTTGTAATTCCTTGGCGATCGCCTGCTCGATATATTTCCCTGTTGGATGATTCTCTAAATAAGGCAGAGAAAGATTAGAATCCAAATTAGGACAAATTACCGCCCCACCACCGACTTCATCAGCACTTAAACCATCTACCTCTAAAAATTGAGAGTAATAAATTCCCCACAGAGCCAACTGCCCCCCCAAAGAATAACCTGTAAACCAGAAAGGCGCGGGACAGCCCAAAGTCTTACTCTCCGCTGCAATACTGACGAAGTCTTTACCTTCGTTGATACCGTCAGAAGTCAGTGTCGAAGATAAGGCGATCGACTCTCCATGAGCGCGCCAGTCAAACAGGACAACGGCATAATTTTGAGCATAGGCTTTACGTGCCAATATTCGCAAAAACCACTGGTTTTCTAGGGTTCCTGTAATGCCATAAGTGCCGACTACTGTTCCTTTTGGGTTTTCGGGAATTGCTACCCAGCCTGCCAGAGGGACTTCTCCCTGACTAAAAATAACTTTTTGATAGTGGGGTTCTGGTTCTATAAGGGTTGATTGCCATGTTTGACTCGCTCGCCAGGCGACATAAAGCGTCATTAGAAAACCATTATTTAAAAACCACGGTGGAGAATAGGAACTGTGCTGCATCAACTGGATCTGGGTTGTAAAGGCTAATAAGGTTATTATCCCTTAATCATTCAGCAACAATTCAGCTCTGGGATCGACTTTTTGGGTGAGATTGCGGACGAATTTTCGGAGATGTTAGTTGAGTAACCTGCTTTGGGAATAATAACGGTGTAAACCCGGAAAATATTTAATCGATTTTCTCAAGCAATGAATTTAATCAGAGTTTTTACTATCGCTAACAATGGTTTTAAAGAAGTTATTCGCGATCGCATTCTCTATTTTATTGGCTTCTTTTCCTTGCTCTTAATCTTGGCTCAAAGAATTATTCCTGAGATTGCTGCGGGTACTCATGAAAAGATTTTGCTAGATGTTGGGATTGGTGCCATTAATATTCTCAGCGTTATTGTGGCAGTTTTTGTGGGTACAGCATTAATTAACAAAGAGATTGAGAAGCGTACCCTATTGATGCTGATCCCCAAGCCAATTAGCCGCGCAGAATTAATTCTTGGCAAACATTTAGGACTCACCGCTGTCTTAGGAGTCATGATTACCGTCATGATGGGAATTTATTTAGCAATGCTGAGTATTTCCCAGATTGAGTACCCAACCGCAGCTTTAATGACGGCGGGGGTTTATCTACTATTAGAATTATCTCTAATCACGGCGATCGCCATTCTGTTTGGAGTCTTTACCAGCTCAATCTTGGCTACTCTACTCAGCTTTGGCGTTTATTTAATGGGACACTTTAGCGAAGATCTAGTTGAGCTAGGCAAACTAAGTAAGAATGCTAGCATCGAAAGTTTGACCACTAGTCTTTATTTAGTGCTGCCGAATCTTTCTCGTTTAGATCTTAAAAACGAAGCCGTTTATGGTTTATTACCTAGTTCTGGAGAATTGGTGGCTCACGCAGTTTATGGTCTGCTTTATACCGCTTTACTATTGATTATTTCGATGATGGTATTTGCTCAAAAAGAATTTTAAGTGGAAATACTTATCAAAAGTTAATCTATTGATACAATAGTTACGAAGAACTTCTTTAGTTAATTCTTTTACTGGTGATGCAGGCTATTATTATTGACTAATTAGTTTTTAAATAGTTCATCACCTGTCTAAACATCTATCAATATCCTCAAGTGCGAGCAAATCTTAAATTTTTTTTGTGCAGGCGCTCAAATAAATAAAAGTTTTGATCTAAACGAGATTATTTCGTTAAATTTGATGGATATGATGGAATCTAAATTTGTTGAATATACGTACAGTATTTAAACAGCATTGGTTATCATGTTAAAAAGTTCTGAGTCGATTCTACAGCCACAGTCAAAAGCAGTACTCAGTAACGTGAATCTCTTTATTGTTACAAATCAGCCCCAAAACTGTCAGTCTCTCACTAGTTATCTGCAGGCTTCAGGCATTAATTTTACCTACGACTTTATTGATGTTAAGCAGCTAGAAGATTACTCGGCTCAGGTTAAATATAGCGCTATTATCTATGATAATTCTGCAGCTAGCTATCAAGATCATGATCATGATGGAGAAATAGAATCTTTGATTGAAAAGCTTCAGTGGTGCTGTCATTTATATCCCGATACCCCTCTAATCTTAGTTACAGATGTTTTAGGCGATGAAGCTGCAGCTAAATTAATTCAGTCAGGAGTTAATGGCTACGTGTTGAGACACAGGCTATTTCAATTACCGAATATTTTAGAACAACTTTTATTTGATTTTGCCAGTCAGCAGGCATTAGTCAAACAGCAGCAGGATTTAATTAAGCATCAGCAGTCACAGCTACAGCAGCTCCAGGCACTAATCAAAACTCGTAATAGTGAAGCGAAACAACAAGCAGCAAGATTAGAGCAGCAGCATCAGGAAGTATTAACCCTCAAAGCTCAGGTTCAATCTTGGGTCGAATTAGAAGAAACAAAGCAAGAGCATTTAGCTCATTTAAACCATGAGCTACGTAGTCCTATTTCTTCAATGCTAGGTTTTGCAGGTATGCTCAAAGAGCAATATTATGGCAATCTTAACGATCGGCAAATGCGATACGTTAACGCAATGCTTAGTGTTGGTCAATATATGCTGGATTTAGTCAATAATTATCTCGATATTGCCAAGATTGACGCGAATAAACAGGCTTTAGATTTAGAAAAACTAGCGGTTGCCGAAGTATGCCAAAATGCTCTATTTTGCTTAGAAAAGAAAGCCGAGCAGAAGGGACTGGAGTTGAATCTCGAATTAGATGATGAGGTCGACTTTTGTTGGGCAGATTCTCGCTGCTTGCGACAGATTTTAATTAATTTACTTAGCAACGCGGTTAAATTTACCGATCGCGGTAGTGTTGTTCTTGAGGTGAAGCAGGATCGAGAGTTCCTAAATTTTGCGGTCATTGACACAGGATCGGGCATCTCAGCAGCAAATATGACCAAGCTGTTTAAGCCTTTTCCTCAGATTAGCAATCATCGAGAAAGCACTGGTTTGGGCTTAGCTCTCTCTAGAAAGCTAGCTCGTCTTCATCAGGGAGATATTGTAGTAACTTCTAAACTAGAACAGGGCAGTTGTTTTACCCTCCGCATCCCCAAATTCAACCAGTAGCAAAATTTTTCTGCTCCACCGGAATATTTTGCTAATACGAAAAGTCTAATCCTTCTCACCGCTAATCCCTACCAAACGTATACTATAAAAACAGGAAGCGGAAAATTAGGCAGATTCACAGACTGATAATGAGCGAAAAACTAGAACAATTACAAAGTTTGTTTCAGGATATGGATCGGGCTTTAATTGCCTATTCGGGAGGAGTAGACAGTACCCTAGTGGCTAAAATTGCCTGTGATATTTTAGGCGATCGCGCTTTGGCAGTTACGGCCGTATCTCCTTCTTTGCTGCCCGAAGAGTTAATTGATGCTCAAACTCAGGCTGCTCAAATTGGCATCAAACATGAGCTAGTTGAAACTCATGAGATGGATAATCCTGACTACACCTCTAACCCGATTAATCGCTGTTATTTTTGCAAGAGCGAACTCCACGATACTTTAAAACCCCTGGCGTTAGAGCGTGGCTATCCTTATGTAGTCGATGGAGTTAACGCTGACGATCTTCAAGATTATCGTCCAGGCATTCAGGCTGCCAAAGAAAGAGGTGCGCGATCGCCTCTAGCCGAAATTGGCGTGAGTAAAGCCGAAGTCCGAGAAATTTCTCGCAGTTTAGGATTAGCCTGGTGGGATAAACCTGCTCAACCCTGTCTTAGCTCTCGCTTTCCCTACGGTGAAGCAATTACTGTTAATAAGCTTCAGCGAGTCGGTAGAGCCGAAATTTACCTACGTCAGCTTGGATATAGCAACTTAAGAGTTCGCTCTCAGGAAGATACTGCCAAGATCGAGCTACCCGCAGCCAAAATTACCCAGTTTGTGCAGCAGGTAAACTTGCCAGAGGTGGTTAAAGCTTTTCAGGAGTTAGGATTTGTCTATGTCACTCTGGATCTAGAAGGCTATCGCAGTGGAAAATTAAATCAGGTGCTACAA
>JBCBEA010000262.1:0-6106 GCA_038529195.1 Cyanobacteria bacterium J06600_6 | reverse complement strand
AATAAAAGTACCTGAATAAGAATTAATAACTTCAGAAGTAAAAGCTAATTCGGGTTTAATATTAGCTCCAAGCTGATAGTTTAGCGACCAACTACCACCTTGTTTGGGATTACCAACCTTATGGGTAGCAGCAGCTATATTTGTTCCCGTTACCTCATGTAAGCGTCGAACAAAGTTTCTTCCTTGTTCGCCAGCAGCAACTTCGCAACCATATATTAATAGTGAGGTGTCTGCTAAGTATTCTGACCAAATAGCAAAGCGATCACGGTTGGCATTCAATGTATCGGAGTCTAATCGAGAAGAACCTAGCTGTAAGCTTCCCGAAGAACCATGAGTTACTAGATGAACTCTTTTGAGGCGATTGTGCTGTCTGAAAACAGAAGTAATTTGTTCGATCCCGTCTATATCTGGATCTAAAACGACTACTTTAGCACCTGCTTTTACACCATTTACGAGAGTCGATAGGTCATCTACTGAAGAGTCAATAATAACCAAATCGGAACTGCTTTCTAATATAGTTTGATCGACTTTGGCAGCCGAAAAAATGTCGTCTGAAAAGCTTTTCAGCAACGTATTCTCTAACATATAAAAATCTTGCTCCAAATTTACTGTGCTTCTTAAGGTTTATAGAGATAGTCCGAACTACAGACCAAATGTAGATCATACTAATAGCAAATGTTTAAAATACCGCTTCTCCTCAAACATAATCTTGCTATTCTTCCAGGATTATAGAGAGGAAGATATTTATAGTTTGCACAGTCTGTAGTTGGCATCAAAATTATCATTTACAAGTATAAAACTAGATACTCTTTATTCAGACATTTGAGAAGTTATCTCAACAGCCAAGCTCTACATGCAAGATTATCATTTGTATCTTTGTTTAGCAATACCGCTCACAATAAACTAAGTAAATTTAACTAGTTTTTCTGACTACTAATTCTGCAAACAGAGATAACAACTAGCTTTGGTAATTTGGGTAATTTTAAATTATCTTTAGTTCTTTTCTCATTACTTTTTTCAATCAGTCACAGCAAATGTAAGATAAAAAACATTGAACCCTATCGTTCGGCTTGAAGCAGGGTAGAAAAGAAATAGCCACCAATGCCGATAGACATCATCCAAGCTGCCGTAATCACGTATAGTAGAGCCATTCCCGAACCATCACCTGTACCAAAGATCGAACCGAAAATTCCCGCTAAAGCGCCTCCTGGCTGCATAGCAGGTTCAAATACGTAATCGGCTAAAGGTCCTGCGATTAAAGTAGATGCAGCGGAAACAATTAAGCCTACAAGATGATCGGCAGATAGGACTCTTCCTTGCAGTTCAGACGGTACTTTGCCATACCAGATAGCATTACTAGAGCTGAGAAACAGAGGCGTGTTCACCGTGGCAAAAAACTGCGCGGGTAGCCAGATAAAAATACTGCTGCCAAAACCTAAAATAGCTTTACCGATTCCCGCACCAATAAAGCCGTTGAGCATTCCTTTGACGCGACTTTTAAATCCGCCCCAAATACTAATTGCGACCGCGCCCAAAACACCTCCTACACCTGCTGCGGTAGTCACCAAACCCAAAATCTGCGAATCGCCTCCAGTGCGGGCTAAAATCATCGGATTGTACAAGGCTTTGTTAATGTCGTTAGGAATAGCAAACATTGTAAAAGCGATCGCCATAGCTAAAAGACTGGGATTTTTCCAGATATAGCGAAAGCCAAAAGTAAGCTGCTGCCAGATACTCATTTTTTCGGACTTTACTTTGTTAGTTTTTACAGGATTGGGAATTCTGGTAATCAATAAAGTTCCTAAAGCAGCACTAAAGCTAATCACGTCAATTAGTACTATTCCACCCAAATCTATCCTGGGATAGAGAATACCCGCCAAAGCAGGAGCGACAATTGCCGAACCATAGCCCAAAGCAGCGATCATACTCCCCGCACGGGTCAGATCGTCTTCGGGAACAATAGAAGAAATAGAAGCCGAATAAGCAAGCTGCTGAATTTGTCCAAAGCTGCCGTGTAGCGCCACGATTAAGCATAAATGCCAGATTTGCAAATTACCCGCTACGTATAGCAAACCCACGGCGATAGTAGCTAGTACTGCGCTGGTGTCTCCTAAAATCATCAGCATCTTACGGTTAAAGCGATCGACAATAATACCCGCTAGGAAGGTAATAAAAATTCGTGGTAACTGAGCCGAAAAGCTAATCAGACTCAACGCCGTTGCCGAATCAGTTTGCTCCCAAACCCAGATTGTGACGGCAAAAATAGTCATGTAACTACCGATGGTAGAAACTAATTGACCGAGCCAGAGAATAGTGAAATTTCGCATATTTTAGTGAGTGCGGAGAGAGTAGGGGAGCGGAGGGAGCTGGGGAAGCAGAGGAAGCTGGGGAAGGCACTTTTTACCTTTTACCTCTACCCCTGTCAAGGTGAGCGTTTGTACTAATGTTTAACGAAAATATAGCTATTTACGGGAATATCTAAATTACATCATCATTCAATTTACGGGTTAAACGAATAACCTATCTGTGTTCTTGAACGGCGCAAAGCGCCAGCGCCTTCGTAGAAGGCTTTGAGGCAGTAGCCTCTGTGTCGCTTATGGGGGAAACCCCCAAGACCGCGCTGCATCGCTTTATCTGTGTTCATCTGTGGATTGATTCAAATCAACTCGGCTACCAGAGAGACATGCAAGTGTAACTTGAAGGATAAAATGGCACTAATGGAATCATAAAATGGCACTTGTCTGAAAATTCATCTATGGTTCTCCGATAACATCCCGATTAGGCTGACGAACTCCAGGGCGACCTTTGCTTTTTTTGCTCGAAGCAGCACTAACAGACAAATTTTCTGAGCTAATAGTTGAAGATGATACTCCTGATAAACCTAATTTCTGACGCAGTAAAGACATTTCTCCTGACTCAAACTCAAATGCTTTCTCTCCTTCAATTGCCTCTGCTGCTATTTGGAGGCATTTAGCTACAGATGGGGCATAGGATTGCCAATGATGCTTCCTTAACGTAGAAGCAGATTCATCTAAAGCTTTGCGATAAGCTTGAGTTAGCCAGTCTTTGAGAATACCCACACAGCCAACGCTTCTCTCGTAAAAATACTCCCAATGAATTTCTAGTTCAGGAGCTTTTTCTAAAGTCATTTTCTCCCCAAAACTTTTAAGAACCCTTTGAAACTCAACTAAATCATCTTTACAATCAGCTTGATAGCGAGGAAAGTGAATATCGATACTACGACGGGAAAGTTGACCACTAAGATTGCGAAATTCTAACAACTCATAAGTGTAGTAGCCACTGGCAGATAATTGGTATCTCTTGCTAGCCGCCCCATTTTCTCTGACATCATTACTTTTATAATTTGGCGCAGTAAAGTTGTCTTACCAACTCCCGTAGGACCAAATAAAAAAATTACTGATGCACCGCCTGGATTGTTAACTGCATCGCGAAATTCTTCGTAAGCTTTTTAAGATGGGGATGCACCACAGTGCAGTTACAAAATAAATCTAGTTTTTCCTGTCGGGATAAAATACGCGCTGGTCTTTTAGATCTATAAATTGGCATTACCAAAATTCCTCGTAAGGCTTAATTTCTCTCGATATTGACTGAGGCTTTTCTTCTGATACATCAACTAAAGACAAAGAACTTTGTCCCCCATTAGGTTCATCGAGCTTCGTATCTTTGACTTCCCCATCTTTTAAACGCTGCATGAGAATGGATTCGGTAATTTCAGTCCTCTCTAGAAAAACAGCCAAAGCTTTGGCTGTGACGGTAAATCTTTTTGAGTGTTGTTTGTACTGCTGTCTTAGCTCCTGAGTAGCTAATTGGATCTCTCGCTCGGAACGACCTTTAAACACGCTGTAATACTGAGAAATACAGCGAACCCATTGTTTTCGTACATAAGCGTAGGCGACTCCCGCATCTTGCGGGTCATATCTAACGCTAACTGTAGTTTTCTCAATACTTCCATTGCGAAAACTATTGTGCCAGTAGTAAAGATGATTAATTTTTACTCCTTGGTTGGGAATAACTTTTGCCGTTCCTTTTTTTGTAGTAGGCATTATCAAAATACGGAAGGTTCCATCATCGGGGATCGTTCGGTTTGGTCTCAAACCAGTTTGAATCATACTTTGTTCATAAGCCTGTTGGGGAGAAACTCCCAATGCAGGATGCTCTTGGAGGTCGTAGAATTCGTAAATCCAATTACATAGATGCTCGTGCAAATTTCCTAACGTCCAAATCGCATGATGGCGTGGATTTACAGTAGGAGTAACCGAGCGTGGATTTTTGGTCAATTGAGTATTGCCTGCTAAATTGTGAACAAACATGGTGTTAGCCGTCCCAAATAAACGTTCGCATACCGAACCAAATCTAGGTTTTGCCCCTGGTCTAGTTTTGGAAATACACTCATACATTGCCAGCAATCTTTCAAAGTAAATGCTGCTAAATTCCTTACCGCCATCGACTACTAAGCATTGAGGTAAACGTCTATGATGGCTTACACAATCTCGTATTACCATCATGCAACTACGATAAGAAGGCGCATCAAAGGTCAGATGAAAAGCTAAAATCCTTCTCGAATAAGCATCGCTTAAAAAAGTCACCCAAGGACGACCAAGCAGAGCTTTAGCTTTAGAAGAGACTAATTCGATATCTAGCTGAGTATGATCTAAATGGCAAATAGCCCAAGGGCGATCCCCGTGTCTTGGAGTAGTGAATTCTAATTCCCAGTAAAATGGTTCGTTTGAATATGCAGAGCGAGAACCCTGACGTTTTTTAGTCTGTTCGTAGGTTGGTCTACTATTACAAAACTTGAGAAAGGTTTTGTAGCTGGGAACTGCGGTATTTTCTCGTTCGCAAGCATTTACTAATGACCCATATACTGCCCTTTTACTTTTTTGTTTGTAAGTCTCATAATCGTTGACAATGTATTCTGCCATTAATTTCTGAGTCAGTTCGGGTATTTTAGATTGTCGATTTCCCTTAAGGTGGCTTTGAGGCAGTAAACCAAGATAACCATATCCATATATCTGTTCGGCTTGTCGCCAATTTCTGACCCAGCGATAAAAAGTCCTTTTAGGAACGCTTTTATCTCTTGGAGAAGAACCAGTTAAATAAGGTGCAATGATACGATAACGTCGATTAGCTTCTGCACAATCTGACTCGCTAGCATTTCTGATTTTTGAATGTTGAGGAGCTGGATTAGAACTAATCGTATTGGCGACAATTATTTGTTTTTGTGCGATTAGTTGTTCAAAAACTGCAACTGGTAAGTTAACTGCCTCTTGTTGTGAGTTTAATAATGTTATTTCTGTCGCACCTGAGTTAAGAACTCGCCAATTTATTTCGTCCCAAATTATTTGACTGCCTGCGGTTGGTTTGATTTGTTCCTGAGTAGTTACGATTTTTTCTTTTGAAGAGCGTGATTGGGATATTTGGGAGACTGCCGTAGCACTCTTAACAGATAGAAAGAGTTGAACTTTTTCTGGTTCGCTAGCTAAATCAGCACCACTCAAATTAACGTAAAGATGTTGACTAGCGATTAATCTGTAAATTTCATCGGAATTAAGCCCCCACTCTATTAGTTTTGATAGTGCGATGCCAGGCTGAGTTTCTACTAATCCTATTATTTTTTGCTGGTTAGATAATGGTAAGGAGTTCTTTATTTTGTCTCTAAAGTAATCTTCTAGGAAGTAAAGATTACGTTGAAGATTCCAATCTATTTCTTTTTCTGTACGTACCAGATATTTAAGTCCCCTGTCATTTGCATAAGATTCCCCAGGAGGACATCGCCATTGACCAGTTTTTGTTTTCTGGTAACGGTTGGGCATTTTTATTGCCAGTTGTTCTAACTCTTGTGTTGTTTTCCATTCTGACCAACCAGCAGACCTTCGACCAATCTCGAAAAAATCAGGAGTGTGCTTTACGACCGCTTGACGACCTGATGCACTCTCATAATTCAGCTTAATCGTTGGTGGTTGGTCGTAATATTCGAGTACCTCGCTATCGTATTCCATTGCATAGATTCCAGCCAGTTCGTGGTGGTGGCTTTCAAACTGAATGGTCATTCCCATTTTTTGACTGGGATAGCGACCACTAACAT
>JBCBEA010000261.1:0-6119 GCA_038529195.1 Cyanobacteria bacterium J06600_6 | reverse complement strand
ATTCTTGGGATGCACTCATATCAAGTCTATGTTCTATTTGAACTAACTTTTATATACGGTTATAACGGCAAAGTTAAAGAAGGTTTTCTCGCGCAACAAGAAAGTCACAGAATAGCCAAGCAGTTAGACTTGCCAGAAGACGATCCTCTATATTCTTATGTTTCTCACATTTCTCAAATGTCAGATGAAAACTTAGACAAAATGCGATCGTCATTAGAAAACATGAACTCTATTCCTAGTTGGGATAAATTTGGTTTCATGGGTAGATTGATGGGATATGGAATGAAAGGAAAATGGCAATCATACCTGGTTTTCTCACTCATAGCGATACCAGCATTTACTTTTGCAATTGTATTTTCTCCTATTTGGCTGCCCATTACTCTATATCAAATGTGGCAACGAAGAAATAGAAACAATTAATAGTGGAATTAAATTAAGTATAGAGAGATCGCGATACATAACATCAAGATAATTATTCGGAGTGCGGGGGAACAATAAAACTAATAGAGTTTTAACCGTAATTTTGGATGCAAGCTACTTATCAAGCAGGATATTTAATTAAAGACGAATATAAAATCATTGGTATTTTGGGGCAAGGAGGTTCGGCAATTACATATGAAGCAATTAGTGTAAAAGAAAATCGAACCGTTGCTCTTAAGGCGTTATCTCTGCGACAGGCAGAAGATTGGAAGTTAATCGAACTTTTTGAGCGAGAAGCGAAAGTATTAAAGCAGCTAAATCACGATCGCATTCCTCAATACATTGATTATTTTACGATCGATACAGAAAGCGATCGTCAATTCTTTTTAGCTCAAGAATTAATAGCAGGTAAATCTTTAGCAACGCTAGTCGAACAGGGTTGGCGTTTTCAGGAATCAGAAGGCTGTACTTTACTGTACCTTTTGACACGACAATCGCCTTCCGAACTGCCATTACAAAGAATGAGGATTGATTTTCGTTCTAAGCTTAATTTGGGGAAACAGTTTGCTGATTGGTTAGATCTAATTCTCGCACCTGCGGTAGAAGATCGTTTTACTTCAACTCAAGAAGCATTAGACAAGTTAAACAGTGAAACTTCTTTAAGTATCAAAGCACCTTCAGGCAGCGCAATTGTCGTCAAAAAGAATAGTAATTCCCTTATTTTTGATATTCCACCTAATAAAACTCCAGATATAAAAGATTGTTTAATTTATTTGGTAATCATGTTAGGAATAAGCATTATATTTCTCACTCAAAGGAATACAAAAGATGCTCAAATACTATGGTTTATACTTCCTGTTCATGCTGTAGTTTGGACTAGCATTTTTGGGTATAAAATTATTTATCCTCTTATTTTGAATCTCAAGATATTCATCAAGCGGGATGCATTTATAATTGCTCATGACTATAAAATATTGAAGAGAAAAGAACATGAAGCTACCAACAAAATTAGCCGAGTGGCTATAGATCACCGAATAAATAAGAAAAGTGGGGAAGTTATAGGAGAATACTGCTCTATTGAGGCAGGAATTAAAAGATATAAGTTCGGAGAACATTTATCTCTACCCGAAAAACGATGGTTAGTAGAAGAAATTCGCCAGTTTCTTCGAGAAGAAATAGACCCCTATAAAAGATTCACCTGATTGTGTAAATGAAACGCTAACATTCCTAACTGTTTAAAATTTTATCGATACTTGTAATTACAATCTCAATCTGAGACAATGCTGCTGCAAATATTTTTTTGATAATACAGTTGCATTGATTAGAGCGATCGCATTTTTAAATACATCCGACAGGCGATCACTTTTTTACTCAAATAAACTTAAGTTAAATCATCAATTTTGGGAATGGTATTGATTGGTTCTTGAGGAGCGAACATTTCACCTGCAACTTCCGTAGGGGGAATTGCTTCTAAATCTACTGCTATAGCTTCTTCTTCTTGATTAACAACATCTTCAAAAGACACTTTCGACTCTAGCCAGTTGGTAAGCAGATCGGGCAGATTTTTTTTAAGCCAGTAGAGAGCCACCGTCCGTGCCACTGGTTTGATATACCCTACCAGCACTTTCATAATCTTGTTGAGGGGAGGATTATGCACCTTGTTGTTAGCGTAGTTGATTGAGCCAACGTCAATTAGGCTATCGATGATTAGCTTTAGAGCAACTTCTTCCCGTTCGACAATTTGCTGCAACAGTAAGGTAACATCGCGCAATCGCTCTTGCTTTTTTAATTCTTCGGCAGCAACTAGCTTTGCTTTGAGAGGTTCTTCTGAATATGATGTCAGCATATAAAATATTTATATTGGGATAAAACCGAACGGATCTTAAAATTATTTCTTTTATTATCTTATTGCTCTTTTTCCCATCGGACTATCTACTGTCGAACATAAATGCTCACTTGCCAGAAAGTTTATTTAGTTTTGAGGAAATTTTAGCGGAATCTTGATGTATCTACTGGTCTCTTCGACAAACTGATTGAGATTACCCCGCATTGTCGCTAAGATTTTGCCATTAACATAGACATCTTCCGTCGGATAATTGGCTAATAGCTCCATTAGCGACACTAAATTATTGTCACTGGCAGATTTGATTAACGCGCCTCTCAAAGCTGTAACGTTTGCTCTTTCGGCTTTAGAACCAACAACGTTCCCCGTCTGGGATAAAACGTATTCTCCTGGAGCTGTATTGAGTAAATCAGAGATTATCTTGGTGTTTGCCGGAAATTCCTGCCTTAAAATCCAGCGCATTAGGAATGGTTTTTGGTTGCTGTAATCTAACAGGGTTTCTAGCGAGTTTGATATTTCCCCCGAATCGGCAAAATCTTGTAACTCCGAGCGAGAAATTGACTGAGTAAACCCACCATAGGTGAAGATAACTTTCTCTGAGCTTTGTGCCTGTCGTGGACTCAAAGAAATTGCCATACTGGCGCCAAATAAAGCGATCGCGAAGCTAGTCGAAGACATCGCTAGCTGTCTCAACTGTCTGTAAACTCTAGCTTTGTTCACTGTTTTAGACTCCTCAAACCTGGTAGCACTCTCTATCCATAATATGTTTCACTTACTCTATTTTATGCTTTTGTTTACGTATCTCAGTGTTTTATTTGACTTTTTGTTCAACAAAATAATATAATAGTACTAGTTACATCACAGGTTTCGTTATGGATAAATACTATATTCTCAATTTGAACCCTCAAGCAGCTCAGGAATGGGATCGGTGCGTGCTCAGAAATCCGATGACGGGAGCCAGACCTGATTTAAATGAGGAGGTCGCCCAGATTATTGATGGTCAGCCAGGCTCTTATTTAATAAAAGTCAGTTTAGAGATAGAAATACTGGAGCAGAACCCTAAGCCTGAGTCTCGGACGCTAGAGCTATCGACAAGATTGGCAAGCTGATTAATGACACGTTCTAACTAGCTATCGGTGATGGGGAATCAGCAAACATTGTAAGTTGCCTGCCGTTCCCAGTTTTCAGCAAGTTTAGAGAATTGACATTTCGCCAACGGTTTCCAAGCGTTTGAAGCTAGTTAGCTGCACAAAACTATCCGACAGTATTTCCGAGATTGCAGGAGTAATCCAGCTCATCTGTTTGAGGACATGAATCGCAGCAGCATACTTAGCTCGTTTAGCTCCGTCTCTAACCTTAATTGCTAGTCCCATATTTTCGCCGACGCGACCAATACACTGTATTCCTTCTGCTCCTGACTTACTGACTAATTCTCCTTCGCTCAGACGCATTAATTCCGTATCAAACGCACCATCTCCTGCAATCATGCGGGGATAGTAGGTCATTGCCCGAGCGATGCGCTCTAGATCGAGACTTGTTCCCGCTGCTAATTGAGCGTAGAGATGAGCCATCTGCTGTAGCTCCATCTGATAGGTAGGCATTCCGCAATCGTCCTGAGCTGCCAGAAGTTCTGCTCCTGGCATACCCAATAATTCCGATACTTTACCCAAAATTAACTGCTCGACTGGGTGAGAATGTTTCATATATTTATGAAGCGGAAAATCAAGATTTTTGCAGACCGCCAGCACTCCTGCATGTTTTCCTGAGCAGTTGTATTCTAGGCGATTACTTTTGCCAGGGGGAATTGGGCACTGTAAAGCCAGAGGATCGACGTCTGCACGCCAGAGAATATTAAATGCTTGACGAGCCTGTTCGATTTTACCTTGATGAGAGCTACAGGCGATCGCCAAATCCCGATCGCTTAGACCATATTTTTGCAGAGTTCCCGTACTTGTCAAAGCCAAAGCCTGAAAAGGTTTTAGTGCCGAGCGAATAAAAGCTGAGGTTGTTGAATTACCCGCAGCCAAAAGAACTCGTCCTTTGCTGTCACAAACTGCTGCTTCTACCTGATGGGAAGATTCTAAAATACCTTCTCTAAGTAAGTGTACTTCGAGGTTTGGTGTCTGGGTTCTTTTTCCCCTAGTCATGCAATATTAAAATAATGAGTGAATTAGTATTCTAATACGCTGAGTTTAAATTGATAATTGGCGTTATCCCAACACGAACCAAATTAGACTGGCAACAACAATGATTGCGCCGATTGAGCCAAAAGTTTTATATAGCCTTTGTAGGATTGGCTCAATTTCATAATTTACTACCAGACGATCGCGATCTAACATCGACTCTGGCTTGAGCCAAGTTTGCCCATCATACCAGCCAGACTCTTCATAAAAAATGCGATCGCTTTTGAGCCGATCCTTAATATATTTCCAGCCCAAATAAATGCGGGATAAAAACAAAGCTGTCAGCACAGAAACTCCAATCAGGCTAGACAAAAACAACTCCACAGGCTGTTTGCTAGGAGTAAAAATAGACATCGACAGCGGTAGGGCAAAGACTAGACTCCAAAACGCTACCCAGACTAGCTTTCGACAATATTGTCCGACTGCCAAAATACCCCAGTCGAACAGCCAGGACTCTTTTAACTGCTCGTACTCGTAGATTGGCTGCTGTTCTAGGGGGACTGGACAAAAATTAACGGTGTATTTATTCATACTCAAGGATATTGATTTAACTGGGCTGAGAAAGTTCTTGACGCTCTGCGTGTCCCCAAAATGCTTCTAGATTATAATACTCTCTCTCTTCAGGCAAAAAGGTATGTACAATTACGTCGCCATAATCTTGAACAATCCAACCACCCTCTCGTTTTCCAGAAACACGAATTGGCTGAAGGTTATATTCCAACTCAAGACAATCTTCGATTGATTCGGCGATCGCATTTAGCTGAGTACGGGAAAAGCCCGTAATAATGACAAAATAATCCGCCAGGTATGATACGTCGCTAACGTTTAAAAGTGCAATATCTGCCGCCTTTTTCTCAGACGCAGCATGAGCAATTTTCAGGGCTAATTCTTTCGTATCAGCTTTAGTTTTAGTTGAATATTGATTTTGCTTTGCAACAGCGGGTTCGGATGATTTACTCATGCAAATATGATGTTATTTGAGTGTTGTAGATGTAAGTTTGATCAACTAGTAGTTTTAATTAAGACTGTAACTTTGCCTGTGCTAGTGCCCAGTTCCTGGTCAAAACAGTCCGAGGATGAATAATTTTATGCTTACTTAGTAAATATTCTAATGAATAATCACTGGTCTGCCGTACACATTTGTAAAGATTCTGTTCGGCAACAAGACGCATCGACTTTAATTGTTCATTATCTCCGCGATTTGGCTCTAAAACATCGGCAACAAAAACAACACAGCTAAGTTTACTCATCTGTGGCGCTCCGAGGGTGTGATTGGCAATAGCAGAGAGGATTTCGGGATCTTCGACTCCAAATTCTTGTTGAGCGACAACTGCACCGATATCTGCATGAAGTAAATGGGGATGGTCTAAGCAGATTTGATCCACCGTCAAGTTAGCTGATGCTGCTATTTTGAGTAATTTGCGAGGAGCAAAAAACTTCGCCAGATCGTGCATTAAGCCAGCTTGAGCAGCCTGATTTTCGTCTAGCTGATGACAACGAGCCAGATTGATGCAGGTAGACTCTACTCCGAGAATATGCTGTAAACGATGACTAGAAACATTTTCTTGCAGCCAGTTAATGACGCGATCGCGCATGTTGAGAGAATTTCCTTGATTTTAAAGCCTAATTGGGACTTGAGTGCCTATTGTAGTTTAATTAAGTATGTTTTCGAC
>JBCBEA010000260.1:0-6130 GCA_038529195.1 Cyanobacteria bacterium J06600_6 | reverse complement strand
ATGATCTTTCAGGAATTGGTGAATTTCTTCATAAACACGAATGAAGAAATCCTTATCTTGCAAGCATTACAAACAAAAAAGGCCAGGCACAAGGCCCAGCCAATTTTTTGAAAAATTCTCATCAAAACGTCAACTCATCTGTCAACGCCAAGGAATGTAAATTCGTAAAACGTTGATTGTCAAGAGTGAGTTTCGCTTTCTTGTAGACCCACTAGGTCTAGTCATTTTCCATCACTAATTACCATTCAGTTTAGTCTTTCTACAAAAGAAAAAAGGGCCACCTATTGTAGGCAACCCTTATTTTCTCTAGCTTTAACTTGCTAAAAACGTCAACGCAAACGACAACGCAGCGTTTTTGAGTTGTGTAACTCGCTGATTGTCAACGCCGAAATTTCAAAGTAGTGATCCCAGCAGGACGTTTGAGTCAAGCGCGAAAACCCTGGGAAATCCGTCCCAAGCCAGTAAATACGGGACATTTCATCTAGTCACAAAGGTTTTATATAGCCATGTCAGGGAAAACCCCGGAACAAAAACGGCGTCCATAACGGCACCCATGTTTTTGTGTATTTGGGGCCATATCTTGGACACCGTAGCAAAAAACAACCTGCTATGGCTAAAATTCCAAAACCGCGTTTTAACCTAAAAAAGCCGCAATCCAAGAGCGAAACGCTCATCTATTTGATCTTCCGCTACCGGGGGCAAAAGCTGAGATATTCCACGCAGCTTACTATTCGCCCTGATGAATGGGACTTTAAAGCACAACGACCAATCGAGTGTGAACGCAGACCTGACCTATGGGCCATCCGCCGCCAGTTGGATGAGTATGCAGGCTTTGCCAAGACAGTCTACATAGAGCACGATTATGGCGCGATCTCGATGGAGGACTTTAAAGTCCAGCTTGATGAGCGATCAGGACGTGCAGAACCCAAAGAGGGTAGGTGGGCTGTATCATTTCTAGAATTCCTCGACTTGGAAATTGCAGAAATGAGAACCACCGGTATGAAGGGGGATACTGTGCGTATGTTTAAGATGCATACAGACACGCTCAAAGTTTTTGCCAGGGAACGAGGTGACTTTGACTACAATGATGTCACCTGGAGCCTAAGACTAAAGCTGATTGATTGGCTGGCCGCCAGAAAGGTCAAAGTGGCGTACGGCAATAAGACTATTAGCACACTGGTACAATTTGTCGAACGAGCCAGACGAAAGGGGCACCACAATCATATTGGACACCAAGGCCAGGGGTGGAAAGTCAAACAACTTAAAGCCGAAGGCCCAAAGGTGACGCTTTCTGTAGGGGAGCTAACCTTGCTATCAGAAATGAGAGTAGGTGGCTTCCTCGGAAAAGTTCGTGATCTACTTCTAATTGGAGCTGGAACAGGGCAACGCTTTAGTGATTTTTCCAAGCTGAGACCAGAGCAGTTTTATAGGACAATGAGCGGCGTTCCCTTACTATCACTCATATCCCAAAAAACGGCGATGCCGGTCAAGGTGCCTCTCAATATCTTTCCTTGGATGATCCCAACTTTGGAGCGCTACGAATACACTTCTCCCAAGCTCTCTATGCAAAAGTTCAATGAAGGACTTAAAGTACTTTCTGAGCAAGCAGGACTTAACCAACAGGTGTTGGTGGTTGAACAGTATATGGGGCGCAAGGCACGATTAGAGAAACGCTACGTCCCGAAATACGCACTGATCTCTTCTCATATCTGCCGGAGGAGCTTTGCCACCAATATGTACCGCATGGGATATAGTCTGGCTCAGATCATGCCCATCACCGGACATGCAACTGAAGCGCAGCTTCGCATCTATATCGGTGTTGATGCCGAAGAAAATGCGGAGCGCATCGCAATGGGCATTCGTCATCGTCGTGAGCAACAATTTTTGAACGCTTAAATATCACTGTCATGGAAAACGTACTTGTTAATGCTGATTTCGAGCGTTCAATCAAAACGCTACGCCGCATTCTGCCAAAGCTCTCTTTTGGGTTGCTGATTGGAACTTATTTGATCTCCGCTTTGATCATGGGGATATTCCATGCACAAAATGCCTCTAGTGTAGGCATGCTGGTCGCAGCATTCTTAATACCCTTAGCGATACAGGCGGGTAGGGGAATATTGGTGTTCTTTTTTCAGTTGAACCCCGCACGAATGCAGCAAAGGCTCTCCATGGCCGTAATAGCGGCTACCTCGCTTTTGGTTCTATCCATGTGCGAGGCGTGGCTTGTCATGTCACCACATGGCTTGTCTTGGATGGTGTCCGTAGCCACCCTTATGGTCATTGGGTGGATATTAGAGATTATGATCCTCAAAGAAACCATGTTTGCATCCCAGATGCAGCTATACCAAAACGTGGCGCAGTGGCAGGAATTACAAAAGTTCTATTTGGCTCGGGCTGAACTCGGCCAGTTTATGAAAGACATCAGAGCGGGCAAGCGACCAGAATTGCCTTTCGTTGATGCTGGTGAAAATAGAAGTGGGGAGCTGGAACCAGATACTTTTGAATCCATTAATGGTGAGATACAAAACCCCACAGCGCCAGGAAAGTCCATAAGCCCGTCTTTGAACGGGCTGGACTTAATACATTCCACTCTTGTTGGATTTGGGCTTGATGCGGATGATCCCTATTTAATCCGCAATCTCAGCCGCTTAGAGGCAAGGTTTAAAGCCAGGTACGATGCTTCTGTGCAGAAAGATGAAGAACGAACGAGTCAGGGAAAGCAATCGCATAAAACTACTCTGCGCTCTATCCAGCAAAATAAAGAACGGTGGGAGAAAATCCAGGAAATTCGTGCCGTCCTGTTCCCCAAATGTTAAAAAGCGTTAAATCCATCACTTTTTTGAAAAGCTGAGGCTGGGATCGTATGTACCTAAATGGGATGGTCTGAGAAAGCTTCCAAAAGCCATCGGGATTGCATGCGTCTGAAAGGGGCGATTTACACCATTGTTTACTACAAATCAGCGATTTGCAATTGTTTTCTCAAGTGCCTAGGTTTGATAAAAACCAGTGGTTTAGCATCCGATTTTCAATGTAAAACTTAAGTATAATGACCAATGATATTATTCTCCAAGCCATCTCTACTCAGGAGTTAGAAGACCTTTTACGTAGCCTCGTAAGAGCGGAATTTCAAAGCATGAATATCGAACTCCAACGCATCATCGGAGAGGATGATTTGATAAGTACGGGTTCGGCCTGTCGTATTCTGGGCGTGAGTAACAAGGTGCTAAAAATTCTGGTTGATCAAGGCCATTTCACCATCTATCATCATTTGAAAGAGCGCCGCTATAATCGCGGGGAGTTGCTTGAGTACCGTAATAAATTTCGAGTTAATCGCTTGCGCGACTAATCCAGAATGAACCCAAAGTGATGGACAAAAATCTTATGAACACGAATCGGGCACTTCTCAAAGATATCCGTGAACTCATTGAAGCGGCTAAGAAAAGCGTTCATCAAGCCGTCAATGCCGGATTGACCTTGATGTATTGGAATATTGGGAAACGTATCAATGATGAGGTTCTGCATAATGAACGGGCAGAATATGGCAAAGCTATAGTCGCGACGCTGTCACGAGAATTGACCCAGCAATTTGGACGTGGTTACACAGAGAAGAACATCTGGCGCATGATGCAATTTCACGAACGTTTTCCAGACTGTGAGATTGTCGTGACACTGTCGCGAGAATTGACGTGGTCCCATTTTGTACTGCTACTCCCGATTCAAGAGATAGAGAAGCGCAGCTTTTACGCTGAGCAGATTATGTCTGGTCGGTGGAGTGTGCGACAAACGCGCCAACATATCAATCGAAAGGTATATGAGCGTACACAGTTAGGAAACTTACAACTCCCGATGGAAGAGGGGGAAGTCATCAACTCCTTTAAGGACCCTTATATTTTGGATTTCTTAGGCTTGAAAGATGGCTATTTAGAAGAAGACTTAGAAGCTGCGATTCTGAAAGAGTTGGAGTCATTCATCCTGGAACTCGGTACTGGGTTTAGCTTCATTACCAGACAAAAGCGAATGGTCATTGATGGAAGAGATTTCTACCTTGATCTGTTGTTTTTTCACCGGAAATTACGTCGTTTAGTAGCGGTTGAACTTAAGATTGGCGAATTTGAAGCTGCTCATAAAGGACAGATGGAACTCTACCTAAAGTGGCTTAATAAGCACGAACGGCAGGAACACGAAAATGCACCTATCGGATTAATCCTCTGCGCCGAAGCTAGCTCGGAGCAGGTGGAGCTTCTTGAAATGCAAAAAGATGGAATTATGGTGGCAGAGTATTGGACGGAATTGCCGCCTAAAGCATTACTAGAGCAGAAGATACATCAGGCTTTAGTAGCCGCAAGAGAACGATTTTATCTTAAGTAGAAGGCTGAAAATCGGATGTGTTTTTTATTAGATTGTTACATTTTTCTTGCCATCGCAATAATTAAACGAAGCTGTTAAGGATGCTTGTGTCCCTATATACTTGGCCTATAATTTTGAAGTTAGTTAATGTTTTCTTCAATATATTTGTACAAAATATTAAACGCGTTTGTAGTCAGTAATTTTGAGGTTATGTATGCAGGTGGAATTGCGGATAAGTTAGGAAATCGATATGAAGCCAAGTACCTAGTCTATAAGATTCTTGAGATGATAGCAGGAGAAGTGGACTGGATTCACTTTGAGGGTTTGACAGAAGAGTTCAGAGGTTTTGAGTTTTCTGCAAAACAAGGAGGGCAGACGAATTGGTACCAGACAAAAATCTCTATTTCACAAGGGAACTGGACACTAAGACGATTAGATAATGAAGGCGTATTGAAGGCATTTGCTAAACGTTTAGGTTCTGATCCAAAATGCCTATGCCATTTTGTTTCTCAGAACCCTTCCAAAGATTTATCTAGTTTTTCAGATAAAGCTAGAATAGCTAGTGATGTAGATGATTTCCTAGCGTCTTTATCCCACGCGCAGCGAGAAAAACTTACAGATATTTCAACAGCGCTGCAAACTGATGATCGTACCACCTTCAATTGGCTCAGACGGTCATATTTTGAGGTTCTTTCTCAAGATAGTATTGAGTCTTCAACAAGAACTATATCAAAACTGCTATTCACAGACCCGCAACTCGATATTTTCCCGATTCTCCGTGATTTATTAGAGAAGAATTTTAACAGAAAGCTCACGGTAGAGGAAGTCCGCCAATTTTTTGCTGAAGCAGAGATTGGTTTTAAAGACTGGCGGCTTACACCCACTTTGAGGCAAAACATAGCAAAACAGACTAAAAGGTATTTAAACACATATAATCCATTTGGTGCTGGCGGCGAAGTTATTGAGCGTAAAGAAACGGCTGAGGTTCTTTCAGAATTACAAAAACCAGACGGTGCAAAAATTATCTTTCTTGCAGGAGAAGCAGGAAGCGGAAAATCCGGTGTTGTAAGAGCTGTTATTGATTTTTTAGACCAGGAAAAAATTATTCATCTTGCTTTTAGGGTTGATCGCTATCTTGACTGTGCTACGCCAGAGGACATAGGGTCTAAGATTTTGGGACGGAATGAAAACCCAGTCATTACCCTTCACGGGGGGGCAGTAGACCAACCTAGTGTTTTGATTGTGGATCAAGTTGATGCTGTTAGTGAAGTGTCAGGAAGAAGTGGTGCAGTCAAAGATGCTATTCTTGAATTTTTCGATAGCAGATCGCTATTAGATACGAAAATCATTTATGTATGCAGAAGTTTTGATTTAGAGAATGATGCACGGCTCAAAAGTTTCCTTGGTCCTGATGGTGATGTAGCGAAAATCCAAGTCAATCTTCTTAATTGGGAAGAGGATGTTAAGCCAATTTTGCAGCAACGCGAAATTGCTGTATCTACGTTTACCGATCAGCAAAAGTCGTTACTTACCCTTCCCCTAAATTTATCTATCTATTTAAGTATTGGCGAAAAAGACTTAAGATTTGATAGTCGTGAAGAATTATTCGATGCACTTCTGGCCAAGAGAGAGAGTAGTATTAGAGAGCGTGACCTTAACTGGTCTTTTATGGAACCTCTCAATGCCATTGCAATCTGGATGAGTAAACATCAAACACTTGTTGCACCCTCACGTATACTGTATAAGCATCCTCAAGCTGCACGTATATTACGTTCTGAAGGGT
>JBCBEA010000259.1:0-6102 GCA_038529195.1 Cyanobacteria bacterium J06600_6 | reverse complement strand
ACTTCCGATCTATCTAGTTTCCCTTGCTGATTAAATATTTTTTTCGGCTAGTTTTGTTTATAGGAATTATAAAAATCTCTCCGCGCAAAAAAGTGTTTCTCAGGAAATAATTAACAGTAAGACACACTTTTTCTACCAAAACCACCAGTTAATCAAGTTATATAATCAATGCGAGTTAAAATATGCGGTATTACCCAGATTGCTCAAGGCAAAGCGATTGTTGAGCTGGGTGCGGACAGCATCGGCTTCATTTGTGTCCAGCAGTCTCCACGCTATATTGCTCCCGATCGCCTGAGAGCAATCGTCGATGCCCTGCCAAACGAAACGGTTAAGGTAGGAGTATTTGCCAATCACGAACTGTCAGAAATTGTCTCGGTACTGGCAGCAGGAAATCTTTCGGCAATTCAGCTACACGGTTCAGAATCAACCGAGTTTTGTACTCAGCTGCGTCGCCAGATTGCTCCAGAAGTTGAATTAATTAAGGCTTTTCGGATTAAGTCGAGAGAATCCTTAGCCGAAACACAGGCATATACAGACTGTGTCGATACTTTTTTGCTAGATGCCTATCACCCGCAAATGTTAGGCGGAACGGGACATACAATTGACTGGCAAGATTTAGCTAATTTTAAACCTGCCCTCCCCTGGATGCTGGCAGGGGGATTAACTCCAGAAAATATTGGCTCAGCTTTGTCTCGTTTATGCCCTAATGGTATTGATCTTTCTAGTGGGGTTGAGCGATCGCCAGGAGATAAGGATCTAGACCAGGTTTCACGGTTATTTAGGGCAATTAATTCCCATTCCCCAATTTTGAGACATAGCCAAGACAAAGGTAATTAATCGTTAACAACTCAATAATTAGTAATTGTTTGGTGAGATAATGACAAACTTGCATCGTTAAGCTGCACAACACACCCACAGTAATTAGCCTCAATTATGAAAGTACTAGTAGTCGGCAACGGCGGACGGGAACACGCTTTAGCCTGGTCATTACTACAGTCGGCAAATGTCGAACAGGTTGTTTGCACTCCTGGAAACGGAGGCACGGCAACAATGGAGAATTGCCTAAATCTGCCCATCGCTGTCGATGATTTTGCCAACCTTGCCAAGGCAGTTACTCAATATCAAATTGAACTAGTGGTGGTGGGACCTGAAGTTCCTTTGTCTCTGGGCATCGTTGATTATTTGCGATCGCGCCAGATTGCGGTCTTTGGACCAACGGAGGCTGGAGCAAAAATTGAATCGAGCAAGTCTTGGGCAAAAGAGATTATGACTCAGGCAAATGTTCCCACCGCGAAATCAGCAACCTTCACTGATTTAGATGCTGCAAAGGCTTATGTCATTGAAGCTGGCGCACCGATAGTCGTCAAGGCTGACGGTTTGGCTGCGGGAAAAGGCGTAATCGTCGCAGCTACTACTGAGGAAGCGATCGCCGCAGTGGAAGAATTATTAGCCGATAATTCGGGCAAGCTGGTAATTGAGGAATTTTTAACTGGTTCTGAAGTATCAGTTTTAGCTATCACTGACGGTAAAACGATTCGTCCTCTTGTTCCTGCTCAGGATCATAAGCGGATTGGCGAAGGCGATACGGGCAAAAATACGGGGGGAATGGGAGCATATTCCCCTGTACCCCTAGTCACTGCCGAATTGTTACAGCGGATTGAAACGGAGGTTTTACAGCCAACTCTTGAGGTTTTGCAACAAAAAGGCATCGATTATCGCGGGGTATTGTATGCGGGTTTAATGATTACCCCCGCAGGGGAACCAAAAGTGATTGAATTTAACTGTCGCTTTGGCGATCCTGAAACTCAGGTTGTCTTACCGCTATTAAAAACTCCCCTAGATGAAGTTTTACTTGCCTGCGTCGAACAAAGATTAGACCAATTATCAAGCTTGGAATGGCAGTCTGGCAGTGCTTTTTGCGTCGTAGCTGCCTCTGGCGGTTATCCTGATGTTTATGAAAAAGGCAAAGCGATCGCTGGTATCAAGGAAGCGGAAGCCCAAGGGGCGATCGTCTTTCACGCAGGCACAAAATTAGCAGGAGAACAGCTCACTACTGATGGCGGAAGAGTACTCGGCATTACGGCAGTGGGAGAAAACTTCAAAGAAGCCGTGGCGATCGCCTACAGTGCAGTAGAATCAATTCAGTTTGATCGAATGTACTATCGCCATGACATTGGACACAAGTATAGATAAAATCTATAGCGATTATTTAGAAGCGATCGCTTTAATTTAATCTATGTTCCTGCTAACAATTGATAAACTATAATTCAAGTAGCTTAATATTTATTAACACGGCAAAGTCTCTTGCTCACCTTTATTACCAAAATCAAAGAAATAATCGCGCTCTGGTGGTCTGAATTTACCCTCCAGACGAAACTGATGGCTGCTGCCACGCTGGTTGTTTCCTTGATTATGAGTAGTCTTACCTTTTGGGCAGTCAACACAATTCAACTGCAGTCTAATATTAACGACACTCGCTTTGGTAGCGACTTGAGTATTTTAATAGCTTCTAATGCTGCGCCCCTAGTTGCCGAGAACGATCTACAGGGATTAGCTGACTTCTCGTCTCGTTTTTATCGCAGCACATCCAGCATTCGCTATATTATTTACGCAGATCGATTCGGCAATATCTTTTTTGGTATTCCCTATTCTCAAGCAGAGTTAGAAAACTCTTTGACAATTAAACGTCGAATCCAGCTGCCCGATGATTATGCTCAAAACAGTGACTTACCTTTTGTCCGCCAGCATCAGACCCAAAATGGGCAGGTGACAGATGTGTTTGTACCATTAAATTATGATGGCGAGTATCTAGGGGTATTAGCCGTTGGAATTAACCCTAACCCGACAATTGTGGCATCTTCCAATCTGACACGGGATGTGACTATTGCTGTTTTTATTACCATTTGGGCAATGGTGATTTTAGGTAATGTGTTCAATGCCCTGATGATCACCAGACCAATTAAAGAGCTGCTGGTGGGAGTCAAAAATATTGCTGCGAAGAACTTTAAGCAAAGAATAGATTTGCCCTTACGAGGAGAACTAGGAGAACTAATTTCTAGCTTCAACTTGATGGCAGAAAAGCTAGAAAACTATAACGAGCAGAACGTTGAGGAAATAACTTCGGAAAAAGCCAAGCTTGAAACTCTGGTTTCAACGATCGCTGACGGTGCCGTATTGATCGACCCGGAAATGCACATTATTTTGGTCAATCCAACTGCCAAAAACATTTTCGGCTGGAGTGATAAGGCGATCGGCGATAATGTTCTTCATCATCTTCCGGCTGAGTTGACTACCAAGTTAACCAAACCTTTGTACCAAATGATCGAGCGGAAAATCGATCCAGAAGCAGACCTATCTGCCCTAGAAGCCAGCGACCATTTGAGCGATCGCGATGAGTTTCGGATTGCAGTACATAAACCACTACCAAGAACGATCCGTGTCTTGTTGAGTCGAGTTGTCGATGGCGGTAGCGAGAATATTAAAGGTATCGCCATGACGATTCAGGATATTACTCGCGAGGTAGAGCTTAACGAAGCAAAAAGCCAGTTCATTAGCAATGTTTCCCACGAATTGAGAACCCCTTTATTCAATATCAAGTCTTTCATTGAAACTTTGTCTGAATATGGCGAAGATTTAACTCACGTACAGCGACGGGAATTTTTAGATACCGCTAACCACGAAACAGATCGCTTGACTCGTCTAGTTAACGATGTCCTCGATTTATCCCGTTTAGAATCATCCCGCACCTACGATTTGAGCGAGGTTTATCTTAGTCAACCGATTGAACAGACTCTTAGAACCTGCCAATTAAATGCTAAGGACAAAGGCATCGAACTTTATCAAGAAACGGCAAAAGATTTGCCACCAGTAGTTGGCAATTACGATCTACTCCTGCAAGTATTGACTAACTTAGTAGGTAATAGCCTCAAGTTTACTAATGCTGGAGGCAAGGTTACGGTACGAGCCTACCAAACAGATCCAGAATCAAATACTCTCAAACAGGCTGCCGTCAAAATTGAGGTCGTTGATACAGGTATCGGTATTTCAGCAGAAGATAAAGAGGCGATCTTTGATCGTTTTTTCCGAGTTGAAAACCGAGTGCATACTCTTGAAGGTACGGGTTTAGGTCTGTCAATTGTGCGAAATATCATCGAAAAACATAACAGTCGAGTCTATATCGATAGTGAGGTAGGAGTCGGTACGAGTTTTTGGTTTGAGCTACCGATCTATCAAGCTGAAGCCGAACAGACTGTGGAAGTGGCAAGTAAATAGTTTGGCGTGGTTGGAAAACTGTGAAAGGCAGAGGAGGCGGAGGATGCAGGGGTGACAGAGGAGACAGCTCGGTAGGTTGGGTAGAACGACAGTGAAACCCAACAAAATTTCAGCTTTGCTTATAGCCGTTTTAATTAATTTTATACCCCATACATAAATTTTCATCTCAAACTGAGCGACACAACAAGCTACAGGCAAAAATCAGTCAAATCTTTTACATTGAAGTATGGAAATAATTATTGCTGCTGCAAAATGTTGGGCTGATGACTGTAACTATTACCGTCCGCGAGCAAAGTCAAACCGATACGGGCTTTAATGTAGACCTTGTTATCGACGGTAAGAAATATCCTGCTACTGCCAGCGATCCTTTTACTTCCAAGCAAGAAAAAGAATTAGAGTGGTATTTTGAATCATGGTTGCGTTTTCCTACCCTGGAAAATATCAAGGCGGATCGGGCGAAAGCTAGCGTTAGGGAATATGGCGAGGATTTATTTCAACAGGTATTTGCAGATAGTGATGCCTACGCCAAATACAAGCAGCTAATTAACGATAATAGTGTCGAGATAACTATAGCGATCGAAAGTATTACCCCAGAATTTCATGCGATCCATTGGGAAGCATTACAAGACCCTAAATTTCCGCGTCCTCTAGCGATTGAATCTGTCTTAGTTCGCAAAAGCGTCGAACCTGTAGTCATCGAAGCCCAGGTAAAGCCATCGCCGACGATTAATCTCTTAGTGGTTACGGCTCGACCAAATGGGGCAAATGATGTGGGCTATCGCACGATTTCCCGTCCGTTAGTAGAGGCAATCCGCAATGCCAAGCTGCCAGTCAAGATCGATATTTTACGTCCTGGTACTTATGAAGCCTTATCTAGACATCTAGACGATCAAGGCAAAGGCTATTATCACATCGTCCATTTTGATGTGCATGGGGCATTAAAGTCTTACAAAAATTTTCAGGAGGGAGCAGAACATGACCGCTATCTCTATGAGGGGAGATACGGCAGAGGCAAAGTTGAAGCATACGAAGGATTGAAAGCATTCTTAGCTTTGGAAGGCAAAGAGACAGGTGAATACGATTTGGTTGAAGCGGAGGAAATGGCGGATTTATTGACGGGCAAAGGTATTCCTGTCTGTATTCTCAATGCCTGTCAATCGGGAAAACAGCTCAATCAGACGGAAGAAGAAGATAATCGCGAAACTAGCTTGGGTAGTCGGTTGATGAATGCAGGAATGCAGATGGTATAGTGGCAATGAGCTATTCCATCACGGTAAGGGCTGCGGAAATTATGATGCAGCAGATTTATCAGCAGCTATTTGATAAGCAAGATTTAGATCGGGCGATTCTGCTAGGGCGCAAGGAATTGTATAACCGCAAAGAGCGCCAGGCTTATTACAACACCACAATTGAATTAGAAGATTGGCTGTTGCCCGTCGTTTATAGTCACGGCAAAGTGGATTTTAAGCTCCGAGAGTTTACTTTTGAGGAAGAAGAGTCATATTATGCCAGCCTGGATAGCAAATATAAGTTTCCCGATCCTGTTTATGGTTTTGTGGGAAGAGATATCGATATTCTGGCGATCGAAAAAGCCTTGTTGCAACATAATATTCTGCTGCTACAGGGCATGGGGGGGACGGGAAAAACCACCCTGTTAAACTATCTGCGGGAATGGTGGCAGGTGACTAATTTTGCCGAAGACATCTTTTACTTTGGTTATGACGAAAAAGCCCATACTCTCCAGCAAATCGTCCATCAGATAGGCGAACGAGTTTACTCTGACGTAGAGCAATCAAAACTCCAAGTAAACTTGCGCCCACCATCTGATGG
>JBCBEA010000258.1:0-6153 GCA_038529195.1 Cyanobacteria bacterium J06600_6 | reverse complement strand
ATATAGGTTCGCTGTTCCTGATTTAGATCGACATAGTTGAGGAGATTGATTCCTGACTTAGTCAACTGCTCTTTTAAAACCTTTTCAAAATGCTGATGCTGCTCTTCAAACATGGGCGTCAGGACTTTAGTGATTTCCTCTAGCTGTTGCTGGGCAGTTCTTCCGTCTGCCGACAGCTTACTAACTCCCGCTGCCACCTGCTTCTTTAAAGCAGCAATTCTGACCATGAAAAACTCATCCAGGTTCGAGCTAAAGATTGCCATGAACTTCAGACGTTCGAGTAACGGCGTTCTTTCGTCTAGTGCCTCGGCTAAAACTCGGCGATTAAACTCAAGCCAGCTTAATTCCCGATTAAAATAGTATTTAGGATCGTTAAGATTAATGGCACTATTGACGGATTCGGTACTGGTCATTATTTGCTTAGTTATCTAAGGGATATATTAAAGAGGCGGAAAATACTGAGGGAAATAGATTTAGCTGTGAAAATCTTATCTTCTTTAGACGTAGCTGCATCATCTATCCATAGTAATAAATGCTGAATAAGAATTGATTAAGAAATATTTTCTGTACCTTTTGCTGATGGAGTTTTAGCTAGTCGAAGATGGTAGTGCCAAAATATCCGTTTGCAAACACCGATCTCAACATAATTTACACGGCGTTCGTGTGGACAACTATGGTCTGTGGTTTGATCAGCTAGAACAAATACATCGCGACCGACACGACCCGTAACTCTAGAGTTGCCACTACCGTCTATTATGGTATCGTCTCCCGCACCACCTATGATGTCGTCATCTCCACCCAGTCCGACAATAAAATCATTTCCACCAGCGCCTCTGATGATGTCATTGCCACCGCCAAATATGCGATCGTTACCAGCCCCGCCAAACAGGCTATTATCCCCTGGTCCGCCATTAAGAAAATCATCGCCAACACCCCCTTCAAGAGTGTCATCGCCAACCCCACCTTCCAAGGAATCGTTGCCTCTGTTTCCCTTCAGCACGTCGTTACTGCGTAAACCCTCAAGAGTATCATCCCCCGCTAAACCACGAATGATATTTCCTAGTTGATTTCCAGTTAGAAAATCGTTATTGGCAGTTCCCACTATTTCAATGGGGAATTCGGGAGGATTAGGATCTATAGTTTGAGACTCAAACGCGCCAATATCGGTTCCTGTATCAAATGTACGACTGAATTCTCCTCCACGCTGATCCGTTGCCAAATTTTTGGGGTTGCTCCCCGCATTCAGAGCAGGAGAACCTGCCAAAGGAGCAACTGTTGCTGTTGGTCCACCATTATCCTGTAATTCTCCTAATAAAGGGTCAATCGGTTCGGCTGGTGTCCCTGCAATATCGGTAGGGTCGAACGCAAAGCTAGAGTTAGAGATGCCGACTAGGTTATTTCCGCTGCTGGTAATATCTCCATAGAAGTCGCCTCCGCCAAAAGACCGACCAGTATTACCCGCAATAATGGAGCTAATAGCTGTGATGTCACCATCTGCAAAAATTGCCGCCCGTCCAGAATCGTTGCCTGTAATGGTGCTATTGACTATGGTTAATTCGCTTCCCGCAAAGTTGGAGATCGCGCCAAATCCATCTGCATTGTTATCGGCGATCGTGCTATTGGAGATCGTTGCTTTTGCCCCATCAAAATTGCCGATCGCTGCATTCCCGCCATTATTACCGCTGACTAGGCTATTCTGTAGCTGAAGTTGCCCTTCATTTTGAATTGCGCCATTATTAATCGAATAATTATTGGTCAAAGCAGAATTACTGATAGTCAGATTTTCGCGATTGAGAACCCCAGCGGCATCAAGATCGCCCGTATCGCGACCACTATTTGTATTGGCAACGGTCACATCGCTGATCGACACATCTATCAAGGTATCTGCATTTCCATCATCAACTACCAAGCTACGAGTGGAATTGCTACCGTCAATAGTTAGTTTCTTCGCCCCAGAACCCTGAATATTGAGGCTTTTATTGATTATCAGTTCGCCCTGTCCGAGAATAATCGAACCGCTTAGACCGTCACCGAAAGTAATGCTGGCTCCAGGACTGGCATTAGCGATCGCTTCTCGTAAAGATAAATCTCCCGCACTCAAATCGCCATCGTTTTCATCTTCTAGAGTTGAAACTACTAAATTTTCTAAGGTGTTGTTTTCAATTTCCATGTTGTTAGCCTTTTGCCAAGTAAATCAGAAGGTTATGTAGAAAGTAACTTTAGATAACTAGTTGTTAGGTTGACAATCGCACTTACGTCTTCAAAAATGGAGCGAGCTGTACGCGATCGCAATTCACTGTCAAATAACTAAATAATTAGAGCCAAGTCTGTTGCTATTCACAGAATGTTACTATCTCGGACATATCTTGTAGCGAAAACGCAATACTCTTTTTAGCTTGAATCGAAAAAGTATTCTCAGGCTAAAGCGGAATCTAATTCGGCTAGATAGCTAGATATTTCTGCTGATGAACAGCGTCGCTAAATACTACTATTTAGCAAGAACCAAATACTAATAACTTAGTACTATTTTGGTATAATACATCCTCCTAAACATCAAGAAATTATAGGAGTCAGCCATTTATACGCCTCCTTTAGCTCGTTTGATCGAGCAGCTACAGCTTTTACCAGGAGTAGGTCCTAAAACCGCTCAAAGACTGGCTCTGCATTTAATTAAGCGCCCAGAACCAGAAGTTCGAGCTTTAGCCGAAGCCTTAGTTGCTGCGAAGCAGAAGGTCGGATTGTGTCGGGTTTGTTTTCATCTGTCTGCGGAACCAGTATGTTCAATTTGTAGCAATAAAAATCGCGATCGCTCTACCGTCTGCGTTGTTGCCGATTCTCGCGACACGATCGCCTTAGAAAAAACCAGGGAATATCGTGGCTTGTATCATGTCTTAGGTGGCGTGATCTCACCTATGGATGGCATTGGACCCGAACAGCTCAACATTGAAGCTTTAGTACGCCGTATTACCAAAGAAAATATTCAAGAAGTAATTTTAGCGATTAGCCCCAGCGTCGAGGGAGAAACTACGACTCTCTATATCAACGGTTTGCTGCGACCTTTTACACGAGTGACGAGGATTGCTTTTGGTCTACCGATGGGGGGAGATCTCGAATATGCCGATGAAGTTACCCTTGCTAGAGCTTTAGAAGGACGTAGAGAATTAGATTAGGTATGGGTCAGAGATAACAAGCAAAAAAATTACCGTTTGCTACCTGATGCTCGGTGTTATTGAATAACTCGGTGCCGTTATGACTATGATATATTGATTAAGATTCGTAAATTGTGTATAAATTGTAAACTTAACGCTGCTTGGCAATTAAGAAATAAAAATTATGACTGCAGAAGGATGTTTGAGAGTCGGGCAAGAAGCTCCCGAATTTATGGCTACTAGTGTTTTCGATCAAGAATTCAAAACAGTTAAACTGTCTGATTATCGCGGTCAATACGTAGTTTTGTTTTTCTATCCTTTGGATTTTACCTTCGTATGTCCAACTGAAATTATTGCGTTTAGCGATCGCCATGGTGATTTCAAATCTCTCAACACTGAGATTTTGGGCGTATCTGTAGATAGCGAATTCTCCCACCTGGCCTGGATTCAAACTGAACGTAACCAGGGTGGTATTGGTGATATCGCCTATCCTTTGGTTTCTGATATTAAAAAAGAAATCAGCGAAGCTTATAACGTTCTCGATCCTGAAGCGGGAGTAGCATTACGCGGACTATTTATTATTGATAAAGAAGGCATTATTCAGCATGCAACTATCAATAATCTTTCCTTTGGTCGTAGTGTAGACGAGACTCTACGCACTCTCAAGGCGATTCAGCACGTCCAAAACAACCCCGACGAAGTATGTCCTGCGGGTTGGGAAGAAGGCGACAAAACCATGAATCCCGATCCTGTAAAATCTAAGGTTTACTTCTCTTCCGTTAGCTAAAGATTGAATCGCTCAAATTAATATCAATAGTGTAAGAGGGGTAGCTACCCCTCTTTTTTATTTAAACTTAGCCAGCAGTTTTCGTTCTATTTCGTTAGAGAAAATCTAATAGATGACAAAAACGATCGGTTTGTTTTAGCGAATAACTATTATCGATACTCTTAACGGTATGAAAAACTTAGTCGAGGCGTCAGAATCCTTGGCGTTCGACAGAAGCTCCAACATGCTTTGAATCCTAACTGGAATTGGAATTATCTCAGTAATCGGCAGATTTTTTTGGTTACGTAACCATAGAATTAGAGTTTATGTCGATCCCCATCAAACTCTTTTTACGCTCTCTCGTCAGAATTTTCAATATTTCTACTGCGTTAAGTGCGATCGGCAAATGTCTCGGATTTACAATTTAAACTTAACCCTGCAACAACAGGTAGCAAAAAAAATTGGAGCGGTTGACTATAGGGGCTACAAATGTTCTAGCTGTAGTAACGCCTTGCATCCATACTCCCTTTTTCGCTACCCTGCTCGTTCTTTATGCTATCGAGAATGTCCTAAATGCCTAGAGTTGACCATTCCCCGCACTAAAACGATTTTGCAAAGAGCAACTCAGAACAGTATGGGAATACTGCTGATTAGAGATAAGTGCCATTGCTGTAACTATCTCCAGGAAAAAACTGAGGTTATTCCTCGCTTGCCTCGAACCCAGACAAGTAACAGAAGTAGAAATGATAGTAGTAGCGATACTGACTTTAGCTGTAACGGCGGTAGTTCTGATGATGGATTTGGTGGTGGTTCTAGTGACGGCGGTGGTGCAGGCGGAGATTGGTAACTGTGCGGGTAAGTGATGTGCAAAATAGACCTTATCTGCACATAAATCGCCACAATACAGAAAAAGGTGACGCGATCGCCACCTAAATAAAATCTGAATAAAATTTAAACTACTAGCTACTGAGTTATTCTGTTTCCGTCAGACAGTCGTGAGTTCTTAAGGTTGCAGCAGCAGCATAATCTCTTTCGGCGGGAGTATCAGGATTGAATGAGTCGCCAACTTCTTTATAAGGAGAAGCTACGCCACAGTATGCGGACATAGTTTCGATAGTTTGTGCGCCCCAATGGCTTGCAGTATCGGCGAAGCTAATCGGATCTTGATTAGTTTCTAAGTCACCTTCAGTTTCTTCCGCAAATTTAGCAACATTTTGGAGCACGGTAACTAATTCCGCTCTTGTAACTGGATTTCCTGGTTGGAATGAACCATCAGGATAGCCTTTGACAATGTCGTTTTCTTTTGCCCACTGAATTTTATTTGCACTCCAGCGATCGCTAGGTACATCAGGATAAGGTTGAGTCGGCACAAAAGGAGCATCTAATTCTAGACCGTCAATAGTTTCTAGCGCGCCAAAAGCCATTGAGACAAGCTGTTCTCTAGTCAAAGACTCTGTGGGGCGAAAAGTTTTGTCCTTAAAACCAGCAATAAAGCCTAAAGCTACCGCATCTTCAATATCGTCTTTGTAGATATCGCGGGCAATGTCGGTAAACTGAGAATCACCACTGTCAGCAGTAGGAGCAGGTGCAGGGGCAACAGGAGCATCTCCCGCAGCGGCGATCGCTGTAGAATCGCCACTAAAGAAGTAGTGACCTAAAGTTTTGCCTTCATAAGCTTTTTTAGTAAATTCCCAGCCAGGATTGAGCTGAATCTTGACATATTCTCCCTTAGCAGGCTTGCCGTTAGTTTGTCCCACGACTAAATCGCCACCGCCTTTGTAGTTTTTGGCAATTAGTTGGAGATTATCACCTTTAGGAATTACGTCTAGTCTATAGTTTAGGCTTGTGTCTTCACCATCAAGGCGTACAGAATAACCGTTACTATCCGTTGCTTTACTACAGCTGCCTGTAAAGTCAAAAGTAGTCCACAGAGGATCGATAATTGTGGGGTTAGATCCCTGTTCAGCAAAACACTGCTGTTTACCTGGAATTTGCTGAATTACATTGAGGTTGTAGCCAATTGCTCCCGCAGGAACAGCCACCGCCACAACATCTTCATTTGGCACAGGTGCTTCGGTAAACTGAGCTACGGCAGGTAACAAAGGAGTAGTCAGTGCGATCGCGCCTGTAAAAATTGCTGCTAACTTCAACTTTTTTGATAATTTCATAGTATCTTGTGTGTGCTTGCTTTAATCATATCGATACAGCAAGCACACACAAGATACTATGAAATTATCA
>JBCBEA010000257.1:0-6154 GCA_038529195.1 Cyanobacteria bacterium J06600_6 | reverse complement strand
ATTCACAAATTCTGTATTAGTTTGACTGTTGAAAATCTTACCTGGATCTAACGATAGAGTTTTAGAAAGCACAATTCCCGCAATTGTCTCTGCGCCTAAAATACTGATTAAAGCACCCGCTAAACTAGTAACAATCGCAACCTGAACAATTTTGATGGTCGTCGATTTTTTCGGGGGAGCAACGTTAGGCTGATTAAATTTCAGCGCCATTTTGCCATATCTAAAAGAGATACAGATGCCAACAACCAAACAAATCAAACCGCAAACAGCGCAAAACAAACTAAATCCTACCCCAGGACTACTTCTCTCGTTTTCGTTAACAATTGCTAGAGCTAATGTCACAGCCGAAACTACGCCCAAGACAACCTGAATCCAAAAACCTGCCAAACCTGCCCATTTAAGAGAGGTAGCTACACGACGCATACGAGCCGATTTAGCAGCAGGAGCAGAAGAAGAACTGCTAACGCTATCGGAATATGGGGTTATATCTGAATCTCTAGTCATAATTTTACTAATCGATAATTACTTAATTTTAGATAACAATTTAATTAAAGGCGTTCAAGTTTCAAATATGTTTCTATAAACTGCAATATTGCGATCTCGCTTTCATAAATAATGATAAGCGACGGTTAATGACTTATTTGTTTGATTTTGTTTAAAGCCCATAGAGAGCAAGCTAAACCTATACAGTGGGCAGCCAGAAGTTTAGCAGTAGCTGAAATTACAGATACATGGATAAGCTTGATAAATGAGTCGGGAGATTGATATTCAACGTTGAAAAGACTTCCAGATTCAGGGATTAAAACTATCGAGAACATAACCCCTAAAATAATTTCTACGCCAATAAAACTTACTAACGCGCCAGCCGAGTTAACCATAGCAGCAATTTTGAGCTTCTTAACTATTGAAGCCTGTTTAGATAATAAGAAATCTATTTTAGTTATCTTTTGAGCTGTTTGAGCATATCGCCAAGAAAAATAAACACCAATAGCCAAAAGAATTAGTCCGCACCAGGCGCAGTATAAGCTGAGATTTACACCTATACCAACAGTCATTCCTCTGTTAACCTTCTCCAAAAGAAACAGCAGCATTGAAACAACACCTAGTAGAAGTTGAAACAGAGTAACAGCATACCCAATCCGTTGAATAAGTTTTCCTGTTTTTTTCCAAGATACTGGTTTAAAAAGCGGTGGAGGAAAATAGTTTACATTTGATTCTTTCGTCATTGTTCAAAATTGTTCAAAAAGTCCTGTAGCAAAATAGTATTTTTTACTATTTCATTAAGAACTTAATCCTAACAATTAACTAAAGTAGTTCTAAGTTTAGTCGCGATTGATCGTAGACTATATAAACGAGAGAGTTGGCGAGGTGGTTGCAGATCTGTCCTTGAGGCAGGTTTGAGGAAAGTCTGGACTCCCTAAAGACCATACTTGCTGGATAACTCCCAGTGCGAGCGATCGCGAGGATAGTGCCACAGAAAAATACCGCCAATTTAAAAAGGATGAGGTCAAAAGGATGAGGACGGAGGATATTTAATTCCTTAACCCTTATCCCTTATAATTCATCCCTTTAGTTGGTAAGGGTGCAAAGGTGCGGTAAGAGCGCACCAGCAGTATCGAGAGGTACTGGCTCGGTAAACCCCAGTAGGGAGCAAGGTCGAAGGAATAAGGGTTGGTCTTTTTCCCCTTCCGACTATGGAGAACCGCATGAGGTGTCTGGTAACAGTCATCCAAGATAGATAACCGCCCAAGATCGTTGATGAAGAAATTTATTGGCGATCGAGAACAAAATCCAGCTTACGTTCCAACTCTCTTTTTCGATCGCTGTTAATAGAAATAGCTAATGGCTAACTGATTTGCTCGTAGCTATCAGCTATCAGCTATCAGCTTTTTGAGAGTGAATTTGAAAATTGATCGCTTGATGTTGAAAGACCCTAGAAGAAAAAAACAGTTACAGAAGTTAGTACAGAAGTTAGGATTATCGCCTAGCGAGCCTGTGGACTGGTCTTTGATGGATCTGGCTTTGACTCATCCGAGTATTTCAGCGACTCATAATTATGAACAGCTAGAGTTTGTAGGAGACTCGGTGGTGCGGTTGGTGACGGCAGAATTGCTCTTGGAAGATTATCCCCAAGAAAAGGTTGGCGAATTTGCTGCGGTGCGGTCAATCTTAGTTAGCGATCGCATTTTGGCTCAGTTAGCCGAAAGTTATGGCATCGAGCCTTATTTGATCATTGGTACTAATGCGACGGGCAACTCTACAGGCAGGCAGTCGTGGTTAGCAGATGCTTTCGAGGCAGTATTGGGAGCTTTATATCTAAGTACTCACAACATGGATTTAATTCGTCCCTGGCTAGATCCTGCTCTCAAGGCAAAAGCGATCGAGGTGATGAACGATCCTGCTCGTTATAACTATAAGGATGCTCTACAAGAATGGACTCAGGGCAAATATAAAACCTTGCCAGAATATCGGGTTGAAGCGAACCAAGAGTTAGCATCCTCTCCCAAATCTGCTGGCAACAGGAGAGACTGGCACGAACAGCGTTTTATTGCTGAAGTATGGTTTCAGGGTAATTTATTAGGCAAAGGCTACGGGCGATCAAAAAAAGCCTCGGAACAAGCAGCAGCCAAATCAGCATTTTTGCAAATTAAGAATTCTACCTCAGATTAGCCGATAATCCTTCGCCGATCCAGTAGTAGTATGGAAAAGGGAAGAAAATAATCTGAAACAAAAGAATTTTAAAGCTGGGGAATAACCAGCTAACAGTAAAGCGATACAGGTAATAATGAACAGCGATGAACTAAATATAATTGAAGCCAAACCAGATAGTTCCTTTGATCGGGTTAATTCGCCCAACTCAGTCGGCGATATTCCTTCTCCAAATCCCGACAGAATGTTAGAGCTACTACAGTCAAGCGCTGCTCCAGATAGAATGGTGGCAGCTAGGGCATTTTGTGAGTTAGAGGATCGACGCTCTATTCCTCTCCTGATCAAACTCTTAGACGATATCTGTCCGTTAATTAGAGTCAGCACCACTTATGCCTTAGGCAGAAACACCGATGCTACAGCTGTAGAACCGTTGATTGAGCTACTCCAAAAAGATTTTAACGGCTATGTACGTAAGGGAATAGTCTGGGCATTGGGTAATAGTAAAGATCGTCGTGCAGTTAAACCTTTAATTCAGGCACTCAAAACCGATATTTCTGCTGTTAGACTTTGGGCTGCTAGCGGTTTAGCTCAGGTTGCACCCCTAGAATACGAAGATATTATTGCTGCTATTCCGCCTTTGATCTATGGCTTGAGAAGAGATAGCGTTGCTCCAGTAAGGAGTAACTGTGCTTGGGCAATTGGGCAGCTGTGTCGCGAGCTACCATCAAACGTAGTTTACGCCACGGCGATCGATGCTTTGATTGAGTCTCTAGTTGAAGATGAGGACTTTAGCGTCAAAGACGATGCGAGAAGTGCTATTCTCAAAGTCGGCGATCCTAGAGGTTTACAGATGATCGAAGAACTAGAGTTTGAAGGATTGATCTAAATTTTATTTTCACTTTAATTTTTATAAACATTACATGACCAAACCCTTAATTATTGGCGTTAGTGGTGCTTCAGGGCTAATCTATGCTGTGCGCGCTCTAAAATATTTACTAGCTGCTGACTATACGATTGAACTGGTAGCTTCTCGCGCTACCTATATGGTCTGGCAGGCAGAGGAAGATATACGGATGCCTAGTGAGCCAGATCAGCAAGAACTTTTTTGGCGTGAAAAGGCAGAAGTTGAGAAAGGCGGAGTCTTAAATTGTCACCGTTGGGGAGACGTGGGTGATAATATCGCCAGTGGCTCTTTTCGGACTTTAGGAATGATCGTTATTCCCTGTAGCATGAGCACCGCAGCCAAAATTGCAGCAGGTTTAAGCTCAGACTTATTGGAACGGTCAGCCGACGTGCAGATCAAAGAGGGTAAACCACTGGTAGTGGTGCCTAGAGAAACACCATTTAGTCTGATTCACCTCCGCAACCTAACCACTTTAGCCGAAGCAGGAGTTAAGATTGTTCCTGCAATTCCTGCTTGGTATCATCATCCAAAAACTATCGAGGATTTAGTTGATTTTGTTGTTGCTCGCGCGTTAGACACTCTTGATATTGACTGTATTCCCTTGGAGCGTTGGAAAAGCAGTTAAATAGAAATATTTGGACAGTGAGTCACGGAAGTAATCGCGACTCACTCGAAGTTTGCCTAAAAGATACTTTTCACTTTCTACTCAACTCTCCGTAAGTTTGATGGGCAGTACCATCTCAGTTTTTAATCGGCGTCGCTTTTGTGACTGAACCGTTATTGACACCCATCGTAAAGTTTAGAGGGGTATCTGGATAGTTTTTCACTACCTGGCGATAGACTTGAGGATTGGTAGATAAGTTTAGCCTTTCACCATCCTTAGTAAATTTGACTCGGTATTCCACCTGGCGTAATAGCTCAGGCTCGCCTATTTTTTCCGTCGAATTTTTCTGAGCAGCTTCCCGCTCATCCAGAGTGGGCTTAGGAGGCTGTTTCGGCCACCAAATTTCATTATTATCCTGATAAACTGCTCCTTCAGGCTTTTCTCCGTTGACATTAACTAAAGAGGTTGACTCAAATTCTTCGTATCGTCCTCTTTTATTTTCAAAGGGATCGTTTGAATAGTTTACACGCCAAGTATAGGTAGCTTTAGCCGTTGCCTCGTATTGACCTGCATCCGATTGACTATTGCCACAGCTATTTAAAGCGATCGCCAAAGCTAATCCTGAGACAGCCCAACAGCCCTGATTAAATTTACGTCGAGAAATTAATTTTGATGCTCTTATCATGATTATTTTAGAAATATTTTAGAAAGTTGTATATTACGGCTCTTCTGTTCGGTAATATAATCTGGTTTAGGAAAATTTCTTTATAAAGTGAAAATCTATGTGATGATATATAAACATATATAGCCAAATATTACCAAAGTTTAAGTAAAAAGATAAAAACTATCTACAAAATGGTCAAAATTGCCGCAATCGGATTATTAATTGCAGGAACAGCGCCAATTGCTCTAGCTGATTCATCGACAGTGAAGTTTGAAGAAGACAGGCTCGCTATTAGTAATTTGAGTTCAACAAGACCTGTTTGTAAGAAGTTTAATTCTGACTGTGTAGACAAACAAGAGCAAATTCAGCAAGGTATTAAGGGAAATTTATGGTTCAAGGATGTAGCAAAATCTATTTTACCTAGTTCTCCCTTCCTAGTCTGCGATCGCCAGGGACGGGGAAAGTCTCGTCAACAGAGCTGGAGTCGAGGTAGACAGCTTAGGCAAAACGATTTGAGCCTATCTTCTCTTGGCAAGTTTGCCAATTCTATCTGTGGATTCAACTGGCGAGATCAGCTGGATCGACAGGCATTTACTTTGAAGCCGAACAAAATAAGCAATAACACTTTAAAACTCAACAGTACTAAAAGCTACAAGGTTGTTCCTCCATTCCCCAAAATCAACCGCAGCAGTCTAATTGTAGATTTTCCTCTATCCAACAGTACTTTTATTCCCCCTAGTACTAAGTTGGCGAATCCTGCACCAGCGACAAAAAGAATTGCTAGTCCTTTTGGCTGGCGCAATCGACCCTACAGTAATCAATTACAGTTTCATCAGGGCATTGATTATGGTGCGCCCTACGGCTCTGATGTTGTTTCCGTCGGTAAAGGCATTGTCACGCGAGTTGTTTCAGGCTGTGCTGACTTTGGTAGTTTATTCTGTGGCGGGCAGCTTGGTAACTGGATTGAGGTAGATCATGGCAATGGCATAATTGGCACCTATGGGCATTTGAAACGTGGCTCAATCACCGTGAAAGAAGGAGTCAGAGTCGGCAGAAATCAGACCATAGCTGAGGTAGGTAGTTCGGGGTGGTCAACTGGCGCACATCTAGATTTTCGTCTAAAGGTTAACGGTAAGCACGAAGATCCGATGAAATACGTTATGGCGATCGATCCGCAAAGAGCCAAGCAAAAGTTACTCAAATAAGTTTAGCTAAAGTTAAATTTACGAATTTGGAACTCTGGAGTAAGCTAAAGCTGCCAATAATATGGACGATATTGAATGCATATTCAGCTATCTGATTGATAGTTGAGCAATTTGAACGCATTTATTAG
>JBCBEA010000256.1:0-6166 GCA_038529195.1 Cyanobacteria bacterium J06600_6 | reverse complement strand
GTTATTGGAAGCAATTTTGCAGCGTTGGGAAAACGAGACAATTTTATTGATGGAAGAGTCGAAAAAAGCATCTACTCCCAAAGAAAGACTCATACGACTATTTTCTCTCGCCGAAGAGTTATGCGATCGCCCAGATCCAGAAGCAGCTATTTTTATTTGGGCAAATCAAGATCCAAAAGTACAGGAGCGAGTGCGAATTGTGGAAACCCAAAGAGTCGATTATTTAAGCAAATTGCTCCAAGATTGTGGCTTTGATAAGACAGAAGCGAGACACAAAGCAGAAATTGGCTATTTTGCCTTTATGGGTTTTTGGGAGCGTAAGGAAAGAGATAAAGAGTTCGATTTGAGTATGAAAAAGTTTAATGATTTCCTGCTGGCGTTGCTGCTATCTCCAGCCAATAAGCAAATGAGGCACTGAGAAATAAATTAATTAACACTAATTGAAATCATGGATAGACTGCAAAAGTTACCGCTAAATAATAAATTGATTATTGCGTTGTGCATAGCAGGTTTAACATTGGTTGGCGTAACGACTGTCTATAGTGCGAATCGAGCTACTGTAGATCGGGAAACTGAAACGGTGAAACCTCAACCAATACATGCAGTTACCGCTCTGGGTAGAATTGAACCCCAAGGAAGAACTATATCTCTTTCTCCCGCACCAGATTTAGGAGGCGCGAAAATTACTAAGTTGTTGGTAGAAGAAGGCGATCGCGTTGCGTCGGGGCAAACTATTGCTTTGTTGGATAGTTACAGGCGCGCCAATGCAGCTCTAGAATTAGCTCGTCAAGAGGTAAAAGTAGCGGAGGCAGATTTAGCTATTATCAAAGCGGGAGCGAAACGGGGAGACATCAACGCTCAGTCTGCCAGCTTGAAAAGAGTAAAAGCGGAGCTAGCAGGAGAAATAGTCGCTAATGAAGCGGAAATAGCTCGTTTACAGGCGCAATTCGCTACAGAAAGAGCCGAAAAACGGGCTGCGATCGACAGTCGTAATGCCGAATTGCGTAACGCTGAAAGTGAATTTAAACGCTATCAAGCATTAGAGGGAGATGGGGTAATCTCAGCATCAGAATTAGATTCTCGCCGTCTGACTCTGGAAACGGCAAAAACGGCAGTAGCACAAGCTCAGGCTAGCTACGATCGCACTCTGAAAACTTTGCAACAGGAGATAGATCGAGCCAAAGCGATCGCCAGTCAGAATAAGAATACTTTACAAGCACAAATCATCGAAGCGGAAGCCACTCTAGACAGCGTGGGCGAAGTAAGGGACGTAGATGTAATTAAAGCAGAGGCGCAAGTAGATAGAGCGATCGCCTCATTACGCCAAGCTGAAGAAGATTTAGAGCTTACTAGAGTCAAAGCACCCAATGACGGGCAAGTCATCAAAATCGTGGCATACCCAGGGGAATTAGTCGATGAAGATGGAGTAGTAGAATTCGCTCAAACTAGCAAAATGATGGTTGTTGCTGAAGTGTATGAAAGCGATATTAGCAGGGTAAAAGTAGGGCAAACCGCCACTATTAAAAGCGAAACGGGAGCATTTACAGGGGAAATTACAGGCAAAGTCGCTCACATAGGCTTAAAAATTGGCAAGCAAGATGTTTTAAGTACCGATCCTGCTGCGGATGTCGATAGCAGAGTAGTAGAAGTAAAAATATACCTCGATGGAGAAGCAAGCGATCGCGTTTCTCGCCTGACTAATTCTAAAGCGATCGTCAGAATCAGTGAGCAGTGAGCAGTAATCAGTAACTAGTAATTAATTATGAAAACTCCTTTATCTTGGTTACAGTTAAGTCATGAAAAGTCGCGTTTATTGATTGCCCTGGCGGGGATTGGTTTTGCGGATATGTTGATGTTTATTCAGCTAGGTTTTCAGGCTGCTTTATTCGACAGTAGCGTTACTTTTCACAAGGCATTAGAAGGGGATATTTTTTTGATGAGTCCCCAATCCGATGCTTTAGGGTTTACAGAGCCTTTTTCTGAACGCCGTTTGTATGAGTCTGCTGCGGTCAATAATGTAGAATCTGTAGTAACTATTTACCTAAATTATGGCTCTTGGAAAAACCCAGTTGATCGCAACACTAGAACTATTTTAACTGTTGGTTTTAATCCTGCTTTGAATCCCGTTAACTTTCCTGGGATACAAGAAAGTATCGACGAAATAAAGCTTCCCGATGTGGTTTTATTTGACGACCGCTCTCGTGCAGAATTTGGCGCAATTCCTGACTTATTAGCAGAAAACGGTGCTGTAAGAGCTGAAGTTTCTTCCCGCAAAGTAACAGTAAGAGGGCTTTTTACTATGGGTGCTTCTTTTGCTGCGGATGGCAATATTATCACCAGCGACACTAATTTTTTGCGTCTCTTTCCCGATCGTCAAAAAGGATTGATTGATGTGGGAATTATTAATCTCAAACCTGGTGCTAATTTAGAACAAGCAAAAATTACTCTCAAGAAAAAATTACCCAAAGATGTAGAAATATTCGATAAGGCAGAGTTTATACAGGAAGAAATATCTTATTGGCAAAGTGCTACAGCGATCGGCTTTATTTTTACTTTAGGTACGGCGATCGGTTTTGTCGTCGGTATCGTAATTGTCTATCAAATTCTCTATACAGATGTTGCCAATCATTTACCCGAATATGCCACTCTCAAAGCAATGGGATACAGAGATCGTTATTTTGTTGTTTTGGTATTTCAAGAAGCAATAATTCTAGCCGTATTGGGTTTTTTACCTGGCTATATTATTGCGACAGGATTGTACAGTTTGGCAGCAGGTGCGACAGCCTTACCTTTGGCTATGACCAGCAGTCGGGCGACAACAGTATTGATTCTTACTATTCTTATGTGTTGTGTTTCTGGTGGCGTTGCAGTCAGGAAATTAAGCGCAGCCGATCCAGCAGATATTTTTTAGTTAATTGTTAATTGTCTATTACGGATGTTGCTTTATAAATCAACTCGAGTATTTATGAGTAAAGCACCTTGTCGAAAATTTGAGAGTGTACCAATTAACAGAACAGCTATCTAATAAAATTTGGAAAATTGTTATAGCTTGGAAATATTTTTCAAAAGATACATTGGGAAAACAAATTGTACGATCGGCAGATGTCATTAGAGCAAATATTGCTGAAGGTAATGGTCACTATAATAGTAAAGATAGCCAAAGATTTGTAAAAATAGCTAGAGGTTCTTTGTCTGAAACAATACACTGCTTAAGACTTTTTGATAACCGTAAATTAATCACATCAGAATGAGTCAATAGAATTAAGCCAATTATTGATGAGTTATCTCCAAAACTAAATGCATATTTAAATTCTCTTCGCAGACACGATTTATAAATTAAATAATATTTGACCTGTGAATTACAAATCATGAGCAATCAACCATTAACAAATTTGCCAGTCGTTGATATTGAAAACCTCAGCCATTTCTTTGGCGAAGGTAAATTAAGAAAACAAATATTATTTGATATTAATTTAACTCTTAACTCAGGAGAAGTTATTATCTTAAAAGGACCTTCTGGATCGGGTAAAACTACCCTCTTAACTTTAATGGGTGGATTGCGATCGCCCCAAATAGGAAGTCTAAAAGTTTTTGGTGAAGAGTTAGTAGGAGCGAGAAAAAATAAGCTGGTTCAAACAAGAAGAAATATCGGCTATATTTTTCAGGCGCACAATTTATTGGCTTCCCTAACGGCAAAGCAAAACGTCCAGATGTCTTTGGAATTACACGATGGCATTGACAGTAAGGAAATAGAATCAAGAGCGATCGCTTTATTATCTTCTGTTGGTTTGGGAGAACATATTGATTATCACCCGCAAAACCTATCTGGGGGACAAAAACAGCGGGTTGCGATCGCCCGTGCGTTAGTTTCTCATCCTAAAATTGTCTTAGCGGATGAGCCTACCGCAGCCTTAGATAGTAAGTCTGGAAGGGATGTTGTAGAGTTAATGCAGCAGCTAGCTAGAGAGCAAGGTTGCACTATTTTAATCGTTACTCACGATAACCGTATCCTCGATGTGGCAGACCGCATTATTGAACTGGAAGATGGTAGAATCACCCTCGATATAGAATAGCCATCATTCCCGCCAGCGAGTTAGAGAGCGATTTTGAAATTTTATCGACGCAATGTTCAAAGACTGTAAATCAGTTTGAGCGATCGCTGAGAATAGTAGGTGATGAGTAAAGACAAATCTATTTAACTTAATGATTTTGAGATCAAGGCTTTGACCTGCTCAGGGGTAGGTTGAGCAGCAATCGCCCCTGACTTGGTTGTGGTTAAACCACCTACTGCACATGCGTATTTAACAATATTCTCTGCTGTTTGGGAATTAGATAATCCTTTGATGCCTATTTGACACAGTTGATGGATCAAACCAGCCAAAAAAGCATCTCCTGCGCCAGTTGTATCTTTGACTTTGACCGGGAAAGGAGAAACTTTTCCTTCATTTTCCCCCAGACAATAACTGACTTGAGCTGCTCCATTACTTACCAAAACTCCTTCAACAGAGCCAAGGCGATAGAAAATTGAGCCAGCATCAGCAGTTTCAAATAGCCAGCTAGCTTCTTCTGAGGCTAACTTCAGAAAGTCTACGTATGGTAAAAGCTGCTTGATCAGTGGTTTTGCTTCGGTTTCATCTAGCCAGAAGTTTGGTCGCCAATTGATATCCAAAACAACTTTTAAATGATATTCCATCGCTAATTCTAAAGCGCGGAAGACGGCTGCTCGACTCTGAGGATAGGCTAGCTCTAGAGTCCCAATGGTTAGGTATTCTGCTTCTAAAAATAGATTAGTCGGTAACAACTGCTCTTGAAGATAGGCATCAGCAAACTGGTCGGCGGGTTGCTGACCAAAACCCGCAAAAGTGCGATCGCCCGAATTAGAACGAGTTACGTAAACTCCTCTAGTTGCAGCTTGGTCTGTGTATTGAACCCCAGAGAGATCAACGCCAATTGACTGTAAGAGCGAAACTAATTCCTTTCCAGGAGCGTCTCGACCAACACAGCCAATAAATGCAGCAGAAGTTCCTAGTTTAGTTAAGGCACTAGCGACGTTAGCGGGTGCGCCTCCAGGATAGGGAGTCCACGACGTAACTTCTGATACAGATTTGCCCAGATCGTCAGCCAGATAATCAAATAATACTTCTCCCAGACAAATGACTTTAGCAGGGCGATGGGCGATCGCTTTATTGTTCAACTTGTTCCCTCAACACATAACCGACTTCACATATTTATAATTCTCAGGGTATCGTTTGCCGATCGCAAAAATGTTTAAGAAGGTTTATATTTTTTGATGACCTTACTTTAACAATTATTTAATAAGGCAAAGTTTTGCTGAAAATTCTAAACTTCGCCACGAATTTCTTCAACTACGCCATCTCGAAGGACAACTTCTACATTCAGCTTTTTAACTAAATTATCTCCCTGCTCTAAGCGGAAGAAGCTTTCCATTTGTGCTTGAACTACCTCTTGATCTAGTTCGAGTAGCTGAATTTGCTGTAGCTGCTGTAAAAACTGATTTTTCTTTTCTAGCATTTCTGCCTTTTTTTGGTTCACCTGTCCTTGAATGCTTTCTGTCTGTTTTTGTACCTGAGGACTAGCTGCGCCTGCCTGCTTGGTAATTTCTTCAATAGTTCTTTTGCCCTGCATTTCTAGCTGCTGCATTTGCTTATCTAGACCTGCAACCTGCTTTTGCAGTTGCTGGGTTACTTCTTCTTTCCATTGAGCCGTAACAATAGCTTTTACTGTCACTGGACGTTTTAATAGCAAACTTGCATTGGAATAATCCATAATGTCGGCTCCGTAATAAATCGTGAATTTTAATTGCAGCTTAAAGATTACAGGCTGTTTTCTAGTCTGGCTAGATATTTCCTGAATTTTTAATCTTTTCAGTTTTAGCTCACAAAAGTTATTTTAGATAGTTTTTATAAGAATTTAAAAGAGAACTATCTCAAAGTCTGAGCTTGAGGAGCGATCGCTGGGATAATCTTCACGCTCCAGAGATTCCTGCCAACAACAGCCTGTACTAGGGCATGTCATCAATTAGAAAAAAGAGCTTTTTTTGGTCTTTTTACGACCTACTACGTCGAAAAATAACCTCCGTAGCATAGCTACTCAGAACATTTTTCTCCTTGTATCTCGAAAAAATACGCTTCAAAAGCTTTCTTCC
>JBCBEA010000255.1:0-6170 GCA_038529195.1 Cyanobacteria bacterium J06600_6 | reverse complement strand
GCTTAATGTCTTGAGTACAATTTTTATCGACGACCAGAGTTACTTTACCATCTCGCACAATAACTATATCTTTTAAGCCAATCGTCACAATCACCTCATCTTCTCCACTCGCATAAATTACCGCATCTTGGGTATCCTTGCCGATATGAGTTCCCAGTTCAACATTTTCTTGCTCTCCTTTGAGCAGTCTTTCGACTCCATTCCAGTCACCAAGGTCGTCCCAGCCAAAATCACCAGGCAAAACACAGGCAAGCTTGGTTTTTTCCATCAGAGCATAGTCGATGCTTTCTTTTTCTAATTCTGCGTAGGCATCGCGACCTTTTTCAGATAGGGCATTAAGCAAATCAGGAGCGTGCTTTGCTAGCTCATCGAGAACAACTCCCGCTTGGAAAATAAACATCCCGCTATTCCAGCTAAATTTGCCCGTATCAATAAAAGACTGGGCAGTTGCTGCATCTGGTTTTTCGGTAAAGCGACTCACCTCATAGACAGGTAAGCCATCAAACTCACCCTGTTTTTCACCCTGTTCAATGTAGCCATAGCCAGTAGCTGGCTGATTTGGCGTAATTCCTAAAGTAACGATCGAAGGTTTGGTAACCGCCTGTTGAGCAGCAGCTTTTAAGGTTTGATTATAAGCATCGGTATCCCCAATCCAGTGATCCGCAGGAAAAAAGCCCACTACTGCATCTTGACCATATTTCTTCGCTACCTCTAAAGTCGCCCAAGCAACGGCAGGAGCAGTGTCTCGACCTTGAGGTTCAACTAAAATATTTGATTTGGGCAAATTTGGGAGCTGTTCCTGTACGCCGTCAGCAATAATCTCTGAGGTAATTACCCACAGATTTTCCCAGCCTCCAGCTAAGTCTAACAGGCGTTCTGCGGTAGATTGCAGTAAACTGCTTCCGCTACCATCAAGACAAAGAAACTGTTTTGGTCTTTTGAGGCGACTCACGGGCCAAAAACGTTCTCCTTTACCACCAGCAAGAATAATTGGGATTAATTTTAGTTCCATTTACTTTCTAAATAATGATGCGTGACATTGAGGATAATTCAGTTGGGCTAACTCGAAATGTTTCTGCGATTAAAACTATTTAGTAATCTATTTTTAGGTAGCAACTATGGATTACGGTGTACTATATAACATAGATATTGGTTGATCTAATGACTGTTTTTTGGGCGCAGCTAAAAGTCTAAACTTTACATTTTTGCTAAGTACGTAAGATACTAGCCTCTTGGTTCAGAATTGAGCATAATATTGTGCCAAGTATTTCCTTGACTTTAGTCGAAGTTTAACTAAAGCTATTGGAAATAATTTCAACACATTTAACTAGTAGTTTCCTCTTAACGATCACATTATAGAAACATCATATAATTTGCATGAATCACAAGCGATCGCCGAATAGGAATAAATTTTTATCGCCCTCAAAAATAGAAAAAATGGCTAGGTTAACAGAGCGAAATTCCGAACCCTCATCTAACATTCCCCAGGTTACCCCATTACATCAACCTTTGTGGTTTTGGTTACAACATTCGCGCTGGTCATACTTTAATCGTGGTCTTTTTTGGGGTGGATTGGTTAGTCTAACCTCGATATTTTCGGCGCTGGGAGGCATGGCCTTAACGACAATTGATGTTGTCGAGCGACAGATATCTCAACAGCTAGCAGGTAATTCTCAGAATGCGGATTCTTCCCAGTTGGCTTTAGCAACTCCCCTACAAATTTTATTAGTAGAAGTTCAACCAAATGCGGATGCTCTAGTGGGCTTTTCTCCAGCTTCTACTGGTGAAAGTAAGAATGTTTTGCTGGTGGAGTTAGAACCAGACCAAAACTTTGCTCGCGTGCTCAATATTCCTGCTAACTCCCAGATCGAAATACCTGAATTCGGCATTGGCACTGTCAAAGATGCTTATCGACTTGGAGGCATAGATTTACTTTCGCGATCGCTCAATCAATCAAGTGACGAGATTGCAATCGACCGCTATATACGAGCTTCTCCAGAGATTTTTAAACAGCTAAGTAGCAGTGGCAAAATCAATTTAACTTCATGTGACTCTCGACTACGAGACTGCTCAGATTTGTCTGCACAAGCAATGCGCCAGCAAACAGTGTTTAAAACGATTCGTCAACGTTTAAACATTCCTGGCTATTTTTCCAGCTTTAAAACGGCGATCGCTCAAGTTGAGTCACAGTTAGATACAGACATTTCGATGCCCGAACTTATTTCGGCGGTCAATTTTATTAAGGAACTAGAATCCGATCGTCTGTCCGTCGCTCTGCTACCAGAGTATACCCCTCTCAATGCTCAATTAGGTGAAGAAGGTCTTGCTCCCAATTCTTTAGAACCGTTTGCTAGTTTAAAATCTAATTTAGAGCGAGCTAAAACGAACAATAATTCTCTTTCTAACAAGTCGGTTGCGGTTCAAAACACAACGGACGATCCCGAACTGGGTAGGCGAGTTGTAGCTTATTTAAGAGCCAGGAATTTTAGCGATGTTTATCTTGTTCGGCACATCCCGCTAAAATTAGAAAAGACTAGAATTGTGACTAATTATGGTCAGGTGGAAACAGCTAACTATCTCAAGAATATCTTGGGTTTTGGAAGTCTAGCTGCGAAATCAGATCAGCAGCAGCAAATGGTTTTACAGCTTGGTGAAGATGCGCTGTCTCTTCCGCCATCGTGATTATATCCACAACTAATAGTCAATCTAAAAACAAATAATATCTCGATTTATTTATGCTTTTATCTCAGCTAAAACAGCGTTTCCTCGGCATTATAATGATTGTGACAATTGCGATCGCTTGGGTACTACTGGCAGCTACGCCAGCGATCGCCCAAGAAAATGCCGTTAACTATACCTACAGTGAAATAAGAGATCAAGATTTTTCTCACAAAAACCTAGTTGGAGGCGTATTCGCAGCAGCAGACGCTAGAGGCTCTAATTTTGAGGGTTCTAATGTTAGTAATTCGATTCTAACCAAAGGGATTTTTATCAATACCAATCTCAAAGACTCTAACTTTACCAGCTCCTTAATGGATCGAGTTTCTTTTGAGGGTTCCGACTTAACTAACGCGATTTTTCAGGATGCGGTGGCTACCAGCACGATTTTTTCAGACGCCATCATTACGGGAGCAGATTTTACAGGCGCAATTCTAGATCGCTATCAGATTTATTTAATGTGTCAAAAAGCTGAGGGGACAAATCCCGTCACAGGAGTAGAAACTAGATACAGCTTGGGCTGTCGCGATTAATCCTAATATTTGAGCAAGGCTAAATCTGCTTTCTGAAGGGCAGCCTAGATCGATATTACCCACTAAATAATGTTTTATGGGATAGGCTCGGTAGGATTATCTTAGAAACAGACCAAAATTTTTATGCAGTCTTTGCTATTGTTTATTTTCGCTTTTATTTTTGGCAGCTTTCTAGAATACTGGGTACATAGAGCAATGCACGTATTCCCCAAGTTTGGGAACGGACTTACAGGGCATTTTGGACATCATCGCAGTAATACCACCAAAGGCTTCGTTGGTGATTTTCTTGATTTTAGTCTGGTATCTCTATTAGTACTTCCCGCCTTTTTAGTTTCTCTCTACTTCGGAGTAATAATGCTCTCTGGAACGATCGCCTTTGCTGCATTTGCCTCCTATGCTCATCAAATTCAGCATTACAATCCTCACAAGTGCTTCTGGATGAAAATGCCGATTCACTATATTCATCATCGCGATAAACAGTGGCACAGTAATTTTGGTTTGGCGATCGACTGGTGGGACATTGTGTTTGGCACCTATCAGCCTGCCGAATGCTTGAATAATGAGCCAGCAAAACTAAGTAAGTAGAATTCGTTTACTGCTCTTATTGATCGTATTGTTGATCGTAGGGTGGGCATTGCCCACCCTACTTTTGTGTTTACACGGTCGCCTGACGATGATCGACAAGGGAACTAGGTTCAATTACGCCCTTCTCTGTAATGATGCCGTGGATTAAACTGGCAGGGGTAACGTCAAAAGCGGGATTGTAAAATTCTGCCCCTGCTGCGCAAACTAAAGTTTCCCCAATCTGTGCCATTTCGGCGGAATTTCTTTCTTCAATGGGAATTAAACTGCCGTTAGCCAACTCAAAATCGATAGTAGAAAACGGTGCAGCCACATAAAAAGGAATATTGTGAGCCTTAGCAGCGATCGCCAGAGCATATGTACCAATTTTATTGGCAGCATCACCGTTAGCAGCAATGCGATCGGCTCCCACCACCACCAAATCAATCATTCCACGATTCATACAGTGGGCTGCCATGCTGTCAGCAATCACGGTGACGGGAATTTTCTCTTGAACACATTCCCAAGCGGTTAATTTTGCTCCCTGAAGACGAGGACGAGTCTCATCAGCATAAACTCTAGCTAAACGCTGTGCGCGCCAAGCCGAACGTACTACTCCCAAAGCAGTGCCATAGCCTGCAGTAGCCAGAGAACCAGCATTACAGTGGGTCAGAAGTCTTAGCTGATGGGGAGTTTCGGGTAAAATACTCAAGCCATGATCGCCAATTGCCTGACAGGTGGCTAAATCTTCCGCCTGGATCTGCTGGGCAGTTTGCAGTAGAGTTTGTTTGATTTCCGCGACAGTACCAATTTCTTCGTGAGCGGTTCTCAACATGCGTGAAATTGCCCAAAATAGATTGACGGCAGTGGGGCGAGTTTTTTGCAGTAGTTTAGCAGTTTCCTGGAGGCGATCAAGAAACTCACGGAGATTGTCTGTTTCTATTTCCCTGGCACCCAGATACATACCGTAAGCTGCTGCGACACCAATAGCGGGGGCACCACGCACAATCATTGTTTTGATTGCCTTTGCCATATCTTCACTACGATTAATGGTTACGTGGCTGTATTCCCCAGGCAGACGTGTCTGATCGATTAACAACACTCGGTCATCTTGCCAAATGACGGGATAGATCTGGTTATCTGAATTCATGGAAATTTTAGTAGAGCGATCGCCTTTATTTTTCTACCATTATCTTATAATGCGCGGGCTTTGTATTACATAGCTTCTAGCTTATCTAGGAGCAGGCATGAATGGGCGATCGCTCTATTTCTCTTTTTACCTTTTATCTTTTACTTCTAGATATAGCTAGCCACGGTTCACGGCGTAAACTTACTGCCATTCTGACCAATCCTGATTGAAGATTGATGTATTGGGAAATGCAGTAGGATTACCTCCTGTTTCTAGACGCTTTTTGAGTACTTTGAGCTTATCTTCATGAATAAAAGCCTCGTCCACTAATTCATAAGGCATGATATCTTCTTCCATTCCAAAAATAGCGGTTACTCCCGCAGCAGCACCCGAAGACCATTCAAAGGAATGTACCCGATAGGCAGCAGCAGCAACGTGACTGGTGGCAATACTTTTGCCTGCCACTATTAAGTTATCTATTTCTTGGGGAATCATCGCTCGCAGCGGAATTTGGAAAGGATAAGCCTGTCCGCCACCTTTTCTCTCACCGTCTCTCTCAGTATTGCCCGCTTTTTCGGCTGGGCTTTCGTTCATACAGGGGTGAAAGTCGATCGCATAGTGACCAACACCAACGGAGTCAGGATAAATAGTCGAACGGGTGCGCTGTTTAATTTTATCGATACTCTTATCTTTGTTGGCGATCGGATCTACTGCATCAAGCTTTGTCCATAGCCGGCGATAATTCTTTTGTCCTAAATGCTCCGCATAAGATTCGTCTCGATAGTCAGCCCGTGAAATATCAATCTCGTTGATCACAAAACCATTGGAATAGCCAGGATAAACTCGACCAATAATTCTTCTGCCTTCACGAATATAAGGATATTTTGATAAACCATGAGCCGTCCCCATCGGTGAATCTAAACCTTGTAGGAGGCGATGATTAGGATCGGGCTGTTTAACTCCCTCTCCTAACTGAGAATCGGTAGTTCCTGCTACTAGCCAGTAAAAATATCCCAGGGCATGATCTTCCCCCCTACTCAGGGTTGTGGTGCGTAAACCTCCCATCCAGCCGTTTGGCTGAAGCTGACCCAGTTTTTGCAGCTGCTCGCGAGTATAAACTAGATTATCCTTAGCTGTTCCTGGACGATAATCGTTGCCCCACGTCCAGTTTTGCATCGAAATATCACCAGGAGTAGGAGCTGTAAATTCAATGCCTCTAAATTTTTCTG
>JBCBEA010000254.1:0-6192 GCA_038529195.1 Cyanobacteria bacterium J06600_6 | reverse complement strand
GATGCAAAAAAGTCATTAGATCAATTCGATAATCAAAAGATAGGTTGTAGATAGTATATTTGGCTACTAAAGCATCTTTTTCCCTGTTCTATAAATCTATAGATGGATATACGTTTTTTTATTTAAAACTGCTATCTGATTTATACCTTGCTCACAAAAGTGCCGTTTTTGTTCAACGAAGCTGAAGACACAATCATCTAAAATATAGCTTCTCGATCAAGTTTTAAATTATTCTTTTGGCAATTAAATTATCAACAAAATAGAGAAGAGAAAGTAAGCAATGTCTTTACAAGTAGAAATACTAGAGCAAAGTTTTGAGTCAATAAAGCCCAGTGCTGACGAATTTGTTGCTAGTTTTTACGACAATTTATTTACCGCTAATCCTGAAGCCAAGCCGCTGTTTGACACTACGGATATGGAAGCGCAAAAAAAGAAGCTACTTGCCTCTTTGGTATTGGTAGTAGAGAGTTTGCGTAAGCCAGAAGTGCTAGACAGTTCTTTGCGAGGATTGGGAGCGCGTCATGTTAAATATGGAGCATTGCCCGAGCACTATCCACTTGTGGGTGGAGCTCTACTAACTACCTTTGAACAGTATCTTCATGAGAAGTGGACACCAGAAGTCAAGCAAGCTTGGGTAGATGCCTATGGTGCGATTAGTGAGATCATGCTGGATGGTGCAGATTATTCTGAAGCCGAAATTGCGTTACCAACTGCAGAAGCGGAAGCTTCACCAGAGTCTGGTTTACAGGTAGAGCTGCTAGAGCAAAGTTTTGAAGCAGTTAAGCCTCAGGCAAACGAGTTTGTAGAAAGTTTCTACGATAATTTGTTTACCGCTAACCCCGAAGCAAAGCCTTTGTTTGAACATACAAATATGGCAGCCCAACAAAAAATGCTGCTGAATTCATTGGTAATGGTGGTTGAAAACCTGCGGAAGCCAGACGTACTGGATAAAGCATTGAGAGGCCTGGGTGCCCGTCATGTCAAATATGGAGCATTACCCGCCCACTACCCTCTAGTTGGCAATGCCTTGTTGACAACCTTTCAGCAGTATTTAGGCAACGGATGGACTCCTGATGTCAAATCTGCCTGGGTTGGTGCTTACGGTGCAATTAGCGAAATCATGCTTGACGGTGCTGACTATTCTCAGCCAGAAATTGCTCTCCAGCCAGAGTCCAGCAATACTGAAATTGCAGCTCCTGCTGCCCAAACTGCTAACAGTTTAAACAGTTCAGCCGGGACGGCTAGTAGTATGGAATCAGTTAACGACGAGGCTTTCACCCATAATTCGGGCAAGGCAACTGTTACGGCTTTAGCCGGTGGTGGAATCATGGGTATTATTGCCACTATTTTGGCAATGCTAATTTAAGACAATGGCAAGAAACACACGAAGAGGTTTTCAACCATTAGCTCTACTGGGTTCAAAATTTGCCATCATCGCTTCTATGGTAGTGATGGTGCTGTGGCTCGGTTCTGCTTTTGCCTTTGATACTCAAAGCATTTTTTTGCCAGGAGAAACCTCTAACGGTCACGTCTTATTTGAGGCTTCCTGTAAATCCTGTCATGAGGGCTTTAAACCAGTTAGTAATGATACTTGCAATCGTTGCCACGAAGCAGAGATGGCAAAAGATATTCACGGAGCCAAAAAGTTTCGCGACCCCCGCTGGGCAGAGTTGAGAGAAAACATTGATGTGCTTACCTGCACAGCTTGTCATAGAGAACACGAACATATGTTTGCTCGTGGGGTAAATTTACAGCCCGAACTCTGTATGGCTTGTCATGAGGGAGTCATCAAAGGTGAACTGGCTAGCCATAATGACTTTGAGCCTGATGGCTGCTGGACTGGAGGTTGCCATAACTTTCACGATCATCGTTCAATTTCTACGGCTTTTATCCGTCAGAATCTCGATCAGCCCTTGATGTTACCGAAGCCCAAACCGCCAAAAATAGTTGTACAACCTAAACTAGATCGAGCTCCCAAGCCAGATTTAAGCCGGGAATTTTTGGGAGGCAAGGTATGAGAAGGCAGAAGGAAGTAGGCAGTAGGCAGAAGTATAAGTCTATCGGTATTCTATTAAGCCTATGGCTTTTCTTTACCTGGATTTTTCCAGGAGCGGCATTGGCAAGCAATGTGACCAAAGCTGAATTAAGCAAAATTGAGCAGCAGTGGGAGACTAGCGCCCACGCACTGGCAGAAGTGAACTGTTCTAGCTGTCATCAAAGCGAGGAAACAAAGGCTTTTATCGCCAAGCCGACGGAAGAAAGCTGCAAAAGCTGTCACGAAAATAGCGTTGATACTTTTTTACTCGGCAAACACGGTATCCGTACCCTTGAGGGGATGTCACCTTTGACCCCAGCCATGGCTCATTTGCCGATGCAGGATGGCTCTTTGGATAAGCAAATGAACTGTAACACCTGTCATAACGTGCATACGGTTGATACTTATCAGGCTTCGGTAGACTCTTGCCTAAGCTGTCACAGCGATAATCATTCGCTCAACTATAAAAATTCGCCCCACGCGACTATCTTCCGAGAAATCGGAACGTTACCCCGTCCGAACCAAGATTCAGTTACATGTGCCACCTGCCATCTACCGAGGGAAGTTGCGGGAGACAATGTACTGGTCAATCACAACAACACCTATACACTCAAGCCACGCGATCGCATGGTAAAGGAGGTCTGCATGAACTGCCACGGCGTAGAACACGCCTACAATAGCATCTTCGATGATGAGTTAGTCGAAGCGAATTTTGCTCGTCCGCCGACTCAAGTAATGCAAACCTTTGAACTGGTTCGCGAACATGAGAAGAAAAGATCGAGCAAAGGGAAATAATACATCCCCCAATACTCAACCCATAAACAAACTAAAGCTATCCTAACAATGAATAACGTAATTGAAAGAATAAGAACCAAAACCCTTGGCTTAATTGCCTTGGCAGTTACCATTTGCTTTACGGCGATCGCCTGTAGCGGTGGTGGAGGCACAACCCAATCAGCAGCAGGTATTTCTCCTGAAGTAGCGGTAGACTATGTTCACACAGTTCTACTAGCAGATCGTACTGCCTATACCAAGCACGTAATTAGCCGTCTTACAAAACTAGAGGGCAAAGATAAGCCAGACGGCGTAGTAACCGCAGAAGCTACAGAAGGTTGGGAACAGACGGGAGGAGTTCCTCTACCTGCGCAAATGTTCCGCTTAGGTTCGGAAGTAGCAGCAGAAACTGCAGACGAGAAAGGGATTGGATTTACCTATAACCTTATTTCTACCTGGAATATTAACGATAGCCACTCTCCTAAATCTGAGTTTGAGAAAAAGGCAATGGAAGTAGTTAATGAAACTGGCGAACCTTACAAAGAGTATCAAGAGATTGGTGGACAGAAGTATTTCTCAGCACTTTATCCTGATAAAGCAGTAGCGGAATCCTGTGCAAGTTGTCACAATACTCACCCTGTTCACCTAGAACGCTATCCTGACAAAACATTCAAACTAAATGATGTTATGGGTGGAATCATTATTAACCTACCAATCGAAGAAACCTAATTCACAAACTATTGGCTATTAGCCAAGCCAACTATTTTTGGTGGGCAGTAAACCTCTGCGATCTTTATTTAGCAGTGGATCGATTGCCCACCCTACAAACAACTATTTCTATCCGATAACTTCGAGGTAGTTGTCAATTGTCAATTGTCCATTAAATAATGAAGCCTAAGTTCTCGACTTTAATTATCCTCACTTTAATATCAGCAGCTATCCTGGCGCCTTTTGCTGTCAGTCCAATTTATATTCCCATTTTTAGAGACAAGGCTTTTGACCTTCTATATTTTTTACAGGGCAACTTCTACAAACAAGTAACTGGCTATGTTTCCTTAGTATTCGTCCTTGTTGAAATGATTATCAGCGTTCGCAAACGGGGTCGAGGCTGGAAACTAAAGCTATCCGTACCCGGCTCGATGCAGCTGTGGCGAAAACTACATATATTCTCTGGCGTCGGTTTACTAGCAATTGTCTTAATTCATACTGTTGGCGTGGCGGGAATTAACTTTAATGCCATCTTTCTCTGGGTATTTTTCGGAGTTAGCCTTTCTGCTTTAGTAGGCGTGGTTGCGGAAACGGGAGTCGTTGAATCATCCCAGAAGCGATTTTTTCCCATGCTAAAAACAGCAACCCCTGATGGCAAGAAAGTACCAGGTATTTCTAAGGGAATCATGATCAAAAGTATGCGGGCTTTTTGGCTTAATACACACATTATTTTGGTTGGACTCTTTTTTGTGATGCTGGCATTCCATATTTTTATGGCTTATTTTTATCAGTAGAGATCAAGATTAAGCAAGACTGCCGAGTAACTTCAAATATCGAACTCTCAGAAACGAATTTTGAGCGATAGTTCTCTCTTTGTGCCGAATCTAGCCTTTAAGTTTAGAACATGCTAGCTCGACTAAGTTTAAGTACCGCAACTATAAAACCTAACTAAACTTGCTATTAAAATTATTAAAAATTGATTATGCAGCGTCGAAAATTTATTCACTATGTCCGTTTAGGAGCGATCGCTAGTTATTTATCTGTAGCTTTAGCAGCCTGTACGGATAGTGAGACGCTAACCGAGAATGAAGAGGACATTAGCGTTACCGAATCTGAATTATTGACCATCGGTACCATAGCTCAGTTGGAAGAGTCTGGGTTTTTGCTAAACGAAGAATCAACAATTATGGTTATTAAAGATAAAAATGGTAAGCTGGTGGCGGTAAATCCAACCTGTACTCATCAGGGTTGTACAGTAGAGTGGCAAAATGATGAGAACGTTTTACTTTGCCCCTGTCATGCAGCTAAATTTACTGCAGACGGTAAAGTTTTGGCAGAGCCTGCGCCCTCACCTTTGCCTACCTATGAAGCGATCGCCGAACAGGGACAAGTGATAGTCAAAATATAAACATCAATTAATCTCATCCATGACCTTATTTGCGCCAGAAGTAGTTCTCCAAAAGCTCAAGGAAGGGTATGAATTTAGAGATGCTGAGTTAAGCCGGTTAAACTTAGCATCGGCTAATCTCGACCAAGCTATTTTCAATCAGTGCTACTTACGAGGGGCAATCTTTACCGATGTCTCTGGTCAGGGGGCGAGCTTCAAAGGCACAAATTTATCTTTTTCTAAATTAACTAACGTTAATCTTCAGTCGGCATGTCTGGAAAGAGCCGAGTTTAACAGTGCGACTCTCGTTAACGTGATGCTAGAGCATGTGAACGGCTATAAAGCAAAGCTATTTGGGGCGAAAATCGATGGTTTAACCGCTTCCCACAGCAACTTGTCATTTGTAGACTTAAGAGAAGTTACAGGTCAAAATCTTGATTTGCAAAGCGCGAATCTAAACAAAACCTGTTTAAATCAGGCAAAACTAACCAATGTCAACTTCACCAGAGCAACGGTCACAAATGTGGCAATCAAGGATTCTTTGATCGAAGATTCTCAATGGCTGAAAGCAAATCTGCAAAACAGTAATTTTGCTCAATCTCAACTCAATCGCGCGGACTTTAATGATGCTACTTTAGTTAATGCTAAATTCATTTCTACTGATCTCAACGCCGTAGATTTTACCGCAGCCGAACTTGTCGAAACCAGCTTTCAAAATGCGCATTTGAATGACGTCAACTTTAGCGACTGCACTTTGATCTCAGCGAATCTGGAGGGGGCAAGCCTCAATAATATTAATCTGAGTAATGCTAATTTACAGGATACCAACTGCGAAAAAACTAGCTGGTCAAACGTTATTTTTGATGACTGTAACGTCAGCGGAGCAGTCTTTACCAAGGCTCAAGGATTGACTGACGAACAAAGACAGTGGCTCAAGCGTAACGGCGCTCTCAACATTTCTTAAGCAGCTTAGATCGACCCAGTCACATTCTTCTAAAGCTTACAGAGATTTAGGTGCAGCTATGTTTAATTTCTCTACTAATATTTTTTGCAACCAAAGTTGAACTAGAGCAATGAGACCGAGACGAGCGAGCGCTAGATCGGGATATTGTACCTTTACTCCCCCCAGAAAGCGACAGTCTGCTAAAAAAATTGCTGTTGCTTCGCTTAAGTTGAGAGCTAACTGAGACCAGGAGAGAGAGCTTGCATCTTCCATCCAAAAGTCCGCAACTTAAGCGAAGCAACAGCAATTTTTTTAGCAGACTGTCGCTTTCTGGGGGGAGTAAAG
>JBCBEA010000253.1:0-6194 GCA_038529195.1 Cyanobacteria bacterium J06600_6 | reverse complement strand
TATACAAAGTACTCGCGCTTTTTTAAAGAAGTTCTAGGCTACCAAACGGCAGAACATGAAGAAATTGATGAGATTATGGCGCAAAACCCGGACCTAGACTTTATTTAATCTCAGGTCTAAATTAAAAAATTGAATTGTAATTGCCTCTGTGGCGCTTTGTTATAATTATTGCTCGATTAAACAAGCGCCATATTTCTAATGCATACCAAAATCAATTCCGAGCATCTTAAGGCTATAGATGATGAGCTTTCCAAACGTCCTATAGCTTTAGATCCTGGTGGCTACTATGTAATCTATCTTGATCGCGATGCCGAGCTAATCTGTGCAAAACACTACACTAACGTGATCAACGATCAGGGTTTGGCGGTAAATCCTGAAACAGGGGAAGTGATTGCCTGCGGAAAAGGTAAACAAGTAGAGCGTACGGTAGAGAAGCTCTACAGCGCTAGAACAGCAAAAGAACTGTGCGTAAAGGTAATAGAACAGCCCCAACCTTGCCCGATGACGATGTTAGACCATGCTGCTTACCTCGGACGAGAATTTGTTAGGGCTGAATATGCCTTAATTAACGGAACGGAATATATTCAGGATTAGCTGCTGAAGCCAACGTACCAGTAGTAGGTAGCCATTGGTACGATTGTCGCCACGATTAAGAAGCCAACTACCCAAACGGTAGCGCTGCCATCGTCAGTATCTTCGGCGGAAGTAAACGTACCTTCAGTCTGGATCTCGTCTTCAATCACAGGAGGACCAGGATCTTCTTGTCCAGAAAGAACCGCTACTAGGCGATCGCCCGCTTCGTTAAAGGCTTGATTATACTTGTTGCCCTTGCGGATGTTGTAACCCATTGTGTCATCGACAATGCTGGCTGCAATTTCCTCGCCAATTAACCCCTGAGCCGTATCTCCTGAGCGAATAGCAATATTGTTAGTCAAAGTATCCAAAACGATCAAAGTTTGGTTTGCCTGAGCTTCGGCGCTAGGATACCAGTCAGCAAAAATTTTCTCAGCCAGAGTATCTACCGTATCTCCATAGTCTAGACGGCGTATAGCCACCATTCTTAGTTCTTGACCAGTTCCATCCGCCAATTCTTTAAAGGTCTTGGTCAGCTTACTCTGATTCGCGCTGCTGATCGCATCGGCAGTATCTACTACCCACACCTTATCGGCATCAAAATCGGGGAGATCAAATAAACCAGTGGCGATCGCAGGTGTAGAAATGCAAAAGATTGCAACTAGTAAAAATACGCTTGATAAAGCTGATTTTAGGAAATTTTGCAGTGATAAACTCGCCTGTTTTAGAGGCAAAAGATTTTTCATCGTTGTTCTCAAATAACTACTTACTTTAAAGAATATATTTAGCCCTCAACAATTTAGCTGCTGAATGCCTATCTTTAATAATAATAAAGCCCAGAGTTACCTCCAGGCTTTTATTTTAATTTTTAGATGGTTGAAATAGTTTTTTGCCCTCAATTAGACAATTTTTCAATCTCAGCCAAAATTAAACACCGATTAATCCTTTAATACCAGCTAGATAAGCAGTAGAAAGCAGGAAGTAAGCGAAGAATGCACCGCCAGCACCACCAAGAAAGAAACCAGTAGCAAACTCACTCCAACCCTCTTTAGTAGCAAAAGCTGGGGAGACGCTTCCTGTTGTAACTGTTTCTGTTGGTTTGCCACCCATAGCACTAGCATAGAGAGACAGACAAAGGGTCAAAATGGTTACTAGACCAAAAGATGATAGCAAAGCTGCAATATCTGCATTCTCGGTGCCTCTTAAGGGACCTAAAAGTAAGAAAGGACCATATAACAAGTAGCCGTGAGCCATACCCACTTCAAGTCCGCGACGCAGAGGTGCAAGACCATCACGATAGGCAGGAAGATTACGGATCAAAGCTAAACTAAAACCAGATGAATTGAGCGGTGTTGCTAAATTACCGATCTGCGGATCTCCTGGGGGCTGAATTGCTTCGTATTCATTCATAAAATTTGATTTCTCCTTAGATTTATTAGATTCAGTCAGAGGTTACTCTGCGCGTCAAGCGTCACCTTTGCCAGTCGTCTGCGAACGCGAATGCGTTCTGGTCAGTTCTGCTGACACGAGGGGGAATACACCGCACAATCTGGGCGAATAGCCTGCTCAAAACAGAGCCTGCTCTGACCTGTTGATGAACCTTTTAAATAGCATCACTCTAACTTGGTTTAAGTTCGCTTTTTGTTAAGAATCTTTATAACTAAACCTAATCGGGTTGGGGTTCACAGTAATATCCATGTTGTTAACGTTAGATTTGAAAATAGGAAATATATAAATATGATTGGTGATTATGCAGCCTCTTGGTTACCTGTAGCCATGGTTCCTTTAGTCGGTCTTGTCGGAGCAGCAGTTTCAATGGCTCTGTTGTTTATCTACATTGAAGGTGAAGCTGAAGCTTAATTTATTTAAGTGACCTTTATTTACTGCTAAATGCGAATACTCTGCCCTCTTGGTAGGGTATTTTTTTGGCTTTTTGCGAATGGCTAGAAGCTAAGTTTTTCTATTTAAGACTAGGAAACTAGGCTACGACGATGCTTAGCGATTAAACTTCGTTGAGGCTGCCCTTACGCTTTACGATCGCAAATAAATAATGTTCCAGAGGCAACGCATAGAGGAATCGTGACCAGGTTCACTAAAGGAATACTAATTAAAGCTAAACACACTAAACCAAAACTACCGCTAGCTGGCAGGTTTTTAAACACTACTTTTAGCTTTTGACGGAATTTTAGCCGTCTTCTTTCTAGGCAAGAATCAAGAAAATCCATACAGACAATCGTCGTAGTCAGAATTAGTGAGCCAATACTAGAAATAAGCGTGCCTATTCCTGGGAAGAAATTAATTAACAATAAGGGAATCCCGACTGCTGCAATTAAAACCAGCTTTTTTAGCTCATATAAAATAGCTCTACCCAAGTCACTAAAAATATTTAATTCAATTAACTCTACCTTTCCTGTTCGATACTTTTCAAGCTTTTCTGATAGTTGACCATACCAAGGTGCACCCAGCAATACGCCAAACTGAGTTAAAAGAAAGCCCGTTGCCACTAACAGAATTGCGCCTAGTAAAAAACGGAGAATCACAATTAATCCTGATACTCCATACTTGAGAAATCCTAACCAGTCGGGTAAGCTTCCAATCATTTGATTGAGCCAAATCGTTACGTCTCCCTGCACTCCATCAATAATCTGCCAGCCAAAATATAACAAACCGCTATAGAGAGCGATCGCTACAACAATATTGACTAGAATAGGAATCGCAATATACTTGATTAATTGAGGATTTTTAATAAAGGTAACTAAAGCTCGAAAAGGATAGGTTACACCATCTAAGATGCCAAATCCACCTAGTATACGTTTGATAGTATCGAGCATAGTTTTAAGTATTTAAATATGTTGATATTTGTCATAAATTACAGTCGCCATCAAGATTTAATCACGTTTATCTATTCTATAAACTAAGGACGAAAGGCATGCCGAAAAGAGGTCAAATAATCCAATGTCAGTGTGGCGCTATTTATGTTACCAAAAATCTTAATTTTAAGCGTTCTTTTCGCTGTCCTGAATGTGGGCAGCCTCCTAATTTGCCTAGATCAGAACAGAACGATCAAATACCTTCTGAAATTACTCAACGGTCTCTGAAATTAAATTTAAAATCTAATATATCAGCCATTTTTAAACAGTTTCCACTCTCTTCTCTAGATCATCAGGGATATTTTAAATTCAAAAATTTAAAAGTTTTAGATGCACCACTATACATTCACTGGCTAGTTTTAACTGCTTCCACTTTAATCTTAATTATTTATTGGTCAAGCCCCGTTAATATTGTCTTGGCTCTTGTTTCTTACTTTAGCGTTATTTTTATTCATGAAGTTGGTCACGCAGCTATGGCTAAAAAAGTCGAGTGTCGAGTCTCGGCAATCAGAATCGGTTTAGTTCACGGAGTTTGCGAACATGAAGAACCAAAGTATGAATTAGACGAGATTAAGATAGCCTGGAGTGGTGTAGTGCTCCAAATTATGGTGGCTACTCTTGTTTTTTCTTTGTCCTCTTTTGGCTTAAGCAACTACAATTTCTTTGGTCCAATTCTGGTGTTTATGGGCTACTTTAGCTTATTGATAGTTCCTTACAATTTGATTCCTTTGAGTGGTTTAGATGGACAAAAAGCCTGGCGCATTATCCCAGTCTTATACCAACAGCTAAAAAACCGTTGAGAATTAGGATGCTAAGTAGACAGGCTTGATTAATTATAAAAAGATGAATAGCAAGGGAAGCAGAGTAAGCAGGGGAGCAGGGGAGCAGGGGAGACAGAGAAAAATTTGAAGATGGACAATCTTATATTTAATTCTGACCAGCTACTTAAATGGCTGTTTAGCGGGTCAATTTACGTTTTTTGTTGAGGTATTGTTGATGATCTTCCGTAGCCAGATAATATTCTTTGGCTGGCTTGATCTCGGTAACGATATTTTGACTGTATTTACCAGACTGCTGTAGCTGGAGTTTTGATTGACGAGCAACCTGCTCTTGTTCGGAAGTATGATAGAAAATAACCGAGCGATATTGTTCTCCTCTGTCTGCACCCTGGCGATTGAGACTTGTCGGATCGTGCATTTGCCAAAACAGGTCTAAGAGTTTCTCATACCCTACCCGATCGGCATCATATTCGATTTGTGCTACCTCAGCATGACCAGTAATTCTAGCTACCACATCAAGATAAGAAGGATTGGCAAAATCTCCGCCCATGTAGCCTACAGAAGTTTTAATTACTCCTGACACCTGTAAGAACGTATCTTCAGTTTTCCAAAAACACCCTGCGCCGAAGGTTGCTGTCTGTATTTTGCTCATTTTGCTGATTATTTTGAATATACTTCCTGGGCTGCACGATGTAAGAGAGAGTGGCGGTAGACTAATGCAGACATATCTTTACCATAGCCACCACCAATGACGCTAGCCACAGGATATCCTGCTGCTTTACAGGTACTTAGCACCATTCTTTCTCGACGATAAATGCCCCAGTCGGTTAGAGCTAACTTGCCCAGGCGATCGCTAACGTGGGTATCGACTCCTGCATCATACAGGACTAAATCTGGATTTACTTCCACTAATAAATCTGACAAATGATTAGCAAGAATCTGTAAATAGCCATCATCGTCTAAACCTTTGGGTAAAGGCACATCTAAATCGCTCTGCTGTTTGCGTCCAGGAAAATTTGCCTCACAGTGCATCGAAAAAGTAAATACGCTATCGTCGTTCTGAAAAATAAATGCCGTACCGTCTCCTTGGTGAACATCGCAGTCAACAATCAGAATCTTTTTGACTAATCCTTGATGCAGCAAAACGCGAGAGGCGATCGCCAGATCGTTAAAGATACAGAACCCAGAACCGTAGCTAGGAAAAGCATGGTGAGTTCCCCCCGCCGTATTACAGGCGCAGCCATATTCCAGGGCTAACTTTGCGGCTAAAATTGTGCCCCCGATCGCAATTTGGGTTCGATGAGCCAAAGCTGCACTCCAGGGTAAACCGATGCGACGCTGAACCTTATATTCCAACGTGCCATTACAGTATGCCTGTACGTATTCGGGAGTATGAACGAGCTGAATTAATTCTAAGTCGGGTAATTCTGGCTCAAATATCTGTTCTGGCTCAATTACTTTATCCCGTAAAAGCAAATCCCGCAGGATTTTAAACTTGGGCATGGGAAAGCGATGTACGTTGGGCAAAGGCGCAACATAATCAGGATGATAAACAATAGCAAAACCGTACTTACCCATTGGCAGACTGTCGAAGATTTAATAGGTAATAGCTGGTCTTGAGCAAGACTGTGAAGACAACAGGCAGGCTTATACCGCAATTATCATAACAGTTATCTAATTAGAGGCGAGTCGATATGATAACTAACGACTACCACTATTACTCATATAAGATAATAGTATTTACTGCTTTTATTTCAACGTCAGACTATGAATACTCCTGTAACGGATCCAAAAGACCGTAGTTTCGGGGCTTTAATCTATCTCTTTCCCCTTGTCTATTCCTTGCCCTTCGGTATCATCTTACTATCTCAATTTCCTTGGCTATATCCTTTTTTCTCCCCCCTCATCAGTCTTTACCGCGTAACTAACACCCTTCCTTTTGCTAGCCTAATTATCTTTTTTGGTTTGTGGC
>JBCBEA010000252.1:0-6206 GCA_038529195.1 Cyanobacteria bacterium J06600_6 | reverse complement strand
AGAGCAACTAAGATTGCCAGGCGAATCAGAGAAAAATCCGTCCCGCCAAGGCTAAATACAGATTTTTCAAAGGTATTGCCAACGATGCTGTAAAGAAAATATAGCCAGTGTCGAGTTGGTGGAAAAAGACGGAAAATAATGAGAGTAATTGCCGTCCAGAGGATAAACTGAGCAAAACCGAGTTTAAGACGAAAAAGAGTAGTTAGATTGGAGGGTTGAGAGCTAGTATTGCTGGGCAAGCCAGGAATAACTTTTTGAATTGCTCGACGGAGAGGATAGGTTTGCAATTGAGTTAAAAGCCTGCTGATGAACCAGCCCGACAGTAATAATCCCAGGCTGATTAGTCCCTGGCGTTGAGTATATGCAGAACTTCTTTCCTTTTTGGCGATCGCAATTACGTCTTCGATCTCCTGTTTGAGATCTTCAGCAGTTTGACTGTTAGATTTCCTGCCGATTGTATCTTCTTTCGTAACGCTAAACAGATAGCGCTTATCCACCATTTTCTCATTCGGCGCATTATCACTCTGTGACGATGGTGGTCGAGGATATACCAGATAAAGAACAGGCAATCCCCCTTGCTTTTCAATCTTGACTTCTGGGGTAATATCATCACGAATCGCCTTGAGTAATTCTGAGCGAATCAAAGCAACTCTTTCTCCTGCTGGCGTACCACCAGTTTTGCCGACAGAGAAAATTTCTCGACCATCGATCACAACGGGAGCTTTAAGGATAGTTGGATCGCTATAGATCTGAAGATCCTCAAACTGGACGTTGGTAAAAGGATAGTAGCTGGCTTGAGTGTGTCCTGGTTGGGGATTAACAAAGGTAACCAATCCCGCCGTCATGATCGACAAAATAATTAGAAAGAGTTTTTTTAGCCCCATTGATTCCCTCGCAAAACTATTGTCCTTTTAATTATTAACTGTCTAGCTTAATTGATTTGCAAGACTAAACATTATCTCAACCTAGGATAATTGTAATACTCAAGATCACATTTATTTCAGGGCTGCCGATTCATCATCTGACTCTTCATTTTCATAATGAACAATTGTTCCTGCCCACTGTAATTTTTCCCTCAAGGTTTGGTAAAAAGAATAGCTATCCCGCAGAATAATAAAGTGTGCCTGACAGTGAGCCATTTTAATCACTACCCGTTGACCAGGCCAAACAGTTGCAGCTAAAGCACCATCCGTCCAAAGTTTAGTGTTTACCTCATAATCTCGGATCGGACAGACGCTAACCACCGTACCAGGAGCGAGAACTAAAGGACGACCAGAAAGACTGAGGGGACAAATTGGCGTAACGGCGATCGCCCACATGCCAGGATGTAGAATTGGACCATTTGCCGAAACGGTATAGCCTGTAGAGCCTGTGGGAGTTGCCACTAAAATACCATCCCCACTATATTGATCTACTACCTGTCCATCGGCTTCTAATTCAAGGACAGAAGTGGGCATGCGATCGATGCTGGCGGGCTTGATACACATTTCATTGAGACAATAAAAGGTCTCGCTGACTGCCTTAAGCTTACCCTTCTCTCCCTCATAAAGCTGGGCTTCCAACATCATGCGTTTTTGCACCGCATAGCGATCGCTCTGCAAACGATCCCAGGTAGCTGTCGTATTTTGAAACAGCTCAAATGGTTCGGTCAAAAATCCTAGGTGCCCACCTACATTAACAGCCAGGATGGGTATTCCTTCGGGGGCTAACTGTCTGGCAGCAGCTAAAATTGTTCCATCTCCACCCATAACTACTGCTAAATCGATTTTGGTAGTCGAAGATGCTAAAAAGACTGGATAAGGATTATCTTTGATGCCGCTAGGTCCAATCATTACCTTGCAGTGCCGAGCTTCCAACTCTCTGGCGCATTTCTCTGCCCACTGCTTACTAGTCTGATGTCCTGCCTTATAAGCAATAATGACGTGCTTTAAATCCACTATCTTTACCAGAAATATTGAATAATCATTCTTTTCATCCTATCGCTAGGATTAAAGTTCCTGATTGAACTATTGTTACAGATCGATTGGAGAGCAGATCATATATAGCAAATAACTATTCTTTGACCCTTGACTGTGAACTGTCAAAATGCTGGTTGCGAAATCTGAAAAACTGACTATTATAGATACAGTACTGCTACCGCGTTGGTGACTACCTCACAAGTTTATTGATCTATGCTTGATTTATGAGGGAATAGCATTAGTTTTTGTGGAAGTATACCGAGCCTGGACTCGGAAATGGAAACGAGAGCAGCCAATTCCCACCCTGGAATGCCAGGTCATAAACTAAGGTAAAACGGCGCGGCGGTATGCTACACCCTTAATTGCTGGAAAAGGTTTTACTTCCCCACAAATATAAGTAAAAGCTTAAGCTGTTAGCCCAAGCGTATTTTTGTCAAAAATGTAACAGGAAACACAGACTCTCAAGTATTAGAATGGTGCTTATACTTGGGAATATGGCTAAAAGTGCAGAAAATTTCACACCAGTTTCAACATCAGACAGAGTTCAATGCCAGTACTTTTAAGCTCAGTAATGGGCTGACGGTAATCCACCAATATTTACCCGCTGCAACTGTAGTAGTTTCAGATATTTGGGTTAAGGCGGGGGCGATCGCTGAACCAGAAACTTGGTCGGGAATGGCTCACTTTTTAGAGCATATGATTTTTAAGGGTTCTCCTAACGTTATGGTTGGGGAATTTGACTGGCTAATTGAGAACACGGGAGGAGTAGCTAACGCAGCCACCAGCTACGATTACGCTCATTTTTATTTGACTACCGCTGCATCCCATTTCGATCAGACTCTACCCTGTTTAGCAGATATACTTTTGCGTGCGACTATTCCTGACGATGAGTTTATTCGCGAACGAGAAGTTGTCATTGAAGAAATTCTTTCCAGCTATGACGATCCAGATTATCTCGGCTATCAGGCTCTGTGTCAAAACGCCTATCAGCATCATCCATATCGGCGTTCGATTTTGGGAGAACAGGAGCTGCTGCTAGAACATACCCCCAATCAAATGCGCTGTTTTCACCGCACCCACTATCAGCCAGAAAACATGACCATTATTGTGGTTGGGGGCATTGAGCAGTCCCAGGCATTAAGCTTGGTGCATGAGAATTTTAGCGACTTTTGTGTACGTTCGGAATGTCCGCCGATCCAGATAGAGAATGAGCCTCCCGTAACTTCGATCCGTCGTCAAGAGCTACATTTACCCAGAATTGAACAGTCTCGGCTGTTGATGGCCTGGATTTGTCCAGGTTCGGCAGATTTGGAATCGGCGATCGCCCTTGATTTGATTGCCTTAATTTTAACGGGGGGTAGAAGCTCTGGTTTAACCCGAGAATTGCGAGAGGAGAGGCAGCTAGTCATGGATATTGACTGTAGTTTATCTCTGCAAAAAGATTCAAGTCTTTTCTCAATTGGAGCGTTATTGGACATAGAGCATCTGGCAATGGTGGAAAGTATGATTGGCGATCGCCTTAATCAGCTACATCATCAGCTAATTCCTGCTCAAGAAATTAATAACGCCAAGCGACAGCTAATTAATGACTATATCTTTTCTACAGAAACTCCTAGTCAGCTAGCCAGCGTTTACGGTTTTTATAATATCGTTGCTACCGCAGCTCATTCGGCAATGTATCCACAGATTATCGAATCCCTACAGCCCGAACAGCTACAGGCGATCGCTCGCAAGTATTTGTCTCCCGAACACTATGCGGTAACTATTTTGAAGCCAGCTTAATTTGAAATAGCAACAGGTAGTAGAAAATAGCGAATAGCTTGTCAGTTAATTACTTTCGGTTCATAATTCTCGGTAACTAAAGAGGATAGCGATCGATGATCGATGTGGCGCAAGTTGTTCAAGCTTTGTTGTTGAGTATTTACCTGACTCTATTTCTGCCAACATTTCAGGCAATCGCCCAAACCGAAGTCCATAGTTATCTAACAACGGAAATTCTTGAATCCAGAACTCATAATCTGATTCAACAACAGGGTCGCGAAACAATTGATTTAAGCAATTTTATTATTGATTTAGCGAATGCTGACAGCGAATTTAACCAGTATTTTTATCAAGAAATTAATAAGGCGATCGCTCGTGTCAGTCAGCCAATCAGTCTGAATTTTAGCGATGCAATCATTCAGGGAGATCTTAAACTTAACCAGCTAGGTATTGCTAGCGCAATTGGTGCAGGAGTATTACCAACTTTATTTACGACTTTAGAACAAGAAAAGATCGCCCAGTCTTATCCTCTACAGAGTGAGGCGATACAGCAGATACCGATAGTTAACATATTTCGCGGTAGTATATATTGCGATCGCACCGTCTTTACGGGTAGCGTTGATGCTTCTAATAGCCTATATCTGCAATCTGTGACGGCGAGTGAGGCTGTTTTTCAAAGAGACAGTAACTTTAGTCAGACTAACTTTGCTAAAGAGCTAAATTTTAGTCAGGTTATGTTTGTTGGCAAAACAGATTTTAGCCATAGCCATTTTTTTGAACCCGCCAAATTTGCCAATGCCGAATTCCAGACTATTGCCGACTTTAGCCATAGCCAGTATGAAGCTCAAACAGATTTTAGCCATACCCTCTTTACTGAGCTTGCAGATTTTACTCGCAGCGTTTTTATCGATACGGTAGATTTGAGTCAAAGTATTTTTCGCGATCGCCTAATTTTTGCTAAAAGCAAGTTTCTTAATTCTTTAGTCCTAGTGGATAGTAGTCTGGAGAAAACCGTAACCCTCAGAGACATTTACTTAAACTCCCTGATTGACTTAAAAGATGCTCATTTATTAAATCGTCTCGACTTTAGTAATGCCTTTTTTACGCCACAAGCGAGGATAAATGCTTCAGGATTAGCTTTTGACACCACAGAAGCGCAAATTATTGGTCAACCAGGCATTATTGGTAAATATCTCAACATTAGCCGTCTGCAGGGAAATGAAACGGTGTTTCGCAATTTAATCCGTAACTTTCGCAGTTTAGAGCAGATTGCCGATGCTAATAATCTCGAATACGAGCAAAAACAGTTAGAAGCAAGAGCGATGGGCGATCGCCTAACTAAAGTCTCTTGGCAAAAAATATTTACCTGGGGTTGGTTTCGGTTATTGTCTCAGTGGCTAATTTTAAACCTGCTGCTGTTGCTCGGAAATTATGGCACAAATATCAATTTAATCTTTAGTCTTGGCATTATGGCGATCGCTCTGTTTAGCGTTCTTTTCTGGCTTCTAGATCGCTATCGCCCTGGGATTTCTCAACCCGTAATTCCCCAACAGAATGAAATCATTACAATGCTGACTAGCTACCTAGCAATCGAAACTATCAGCGCAATCAATATATTAATGACTGCCGATCGACCCTGGCTAACCATTATGGCGATCGCGATTATTTTGTTACCAGTGCCAGTTGTGATAACTAGGGTAATTTATCAACGTGGACGCTATCACGAATTATTGGATCGGTCTTATTTTGTAGAAAATGCCGAGTTTAGAGAATTTAGACTGCTGATCGGGCGCTTGCCAATTATGCCCAGGTTTCCCTTTTTTCGCGATCGCTTTATGCCCATTCTTTGGGATAGACGCTGGAGTTGGCTTAACTACTATGACTTTAGTTTAAATAATATTTTTAAGCTGGGATTTAACGATATTCGCCTGCGCGATCAGTATGTCCCTGGCTTAATTTCAACTCTAGTTTGGTACCAGTGGTGTTTAGGAGTTTTATATATTGTCCTGCTGTTGTGGACGCTTTCTCGCACTATTCCAGGTTTGAATTTGCTGATATATTTTTAAACAGCTCAAATATTTAAAGCAGAATGGTTGACTTACCGACAAATTTACTTGATTCTCACTAGGGTAGAGCTTCCTAATTGTTTAGTGAGAGGGAAAGCATGCTTAAGACACTTGTTTGGTCAGTATTATTTTGCTTTAGCATCTGCATGGCGGTGCAGGGAGAGACTTTAAATACAAACAACAACGCTTCGGATTCAGATTCCTGTACTCCTGGATGTTCTACAATTGACACTTCTAAAACTGGAGATAATGCTTGGCAACAGGAAGTTGAGCCGGTAAAAATATCACAGACAAGAATCAGAGAAAGATATCGTGATAATGATCTGAAAAAAGTATATTTAGGTGGGACTGTCGGTTTATTTCTACCCAGCGACAGTGACGAGATAAATTTCGATAACGACGATTTCGACTTAGATACAAT
>JBCBEA010000251.1:0-6212 GCA_038529195.1 Cyanobacteria bacterium J06600_6 | reverse complement strand
GTATGCTCAAATGTATGATGATAGATAACATAAATGATCTGCATCTTCTAGTTTAACAAGATGGCTCAGATTTTTATTTGGCGTTGCTGATTTGAAGTATGAAACAAAAAAGTAATCTGCTAGTAGCTGCGCGAAAAGAAGTTTCGCCAGTCGTCGAAGACGACGATCTGCGCGTACGCGCTGCGCTATTAGCTTTTTGATTAATTCGCTTAATCGTGAGGAACTTAAAGTCATACCTTGATTCAGCAATGCCTTTTATTGTTATAGAGACTGCTTTGCTGAGTCTAGCCAGAGATTACTTAAAACCGTGGTTGTCAGCTAAAAAACTATCAACATGACTATGGCTCAAATTCTAATCATTGACGATGACTCTACAACTCAACTGCTATTAGAAAGAACTTTGGTAATGCAGGGCTATGATATCACCTTAGCCAGTGATGGCGAAGAGGGACTAATTAAGGCGAAGGCTATTCGTCCAGCTCTTATTATCTGCGATTGGATCATGCCTCGTAAAAACGGTTTAGAAGTCTGTAGCCAGATTAAATGTACCCCTGAGCTATCTACCACTTTCTTCATTTTGTTGACTTCTCTAGATTCGGTCGAAGATCGAGTTAAAGGTCTAGATGCTGGTGCGGATGACTTTTTGTGTAAGCCGATCGAAATGAATGAGCTGAAGGCTAGAGTTAGAGCTGGTCTAAGACTTTACCAGCTAAGTACGGATTTACAGAATCAGAAGCAAATTTTGGAGTCCGAACTAGCGGAAGCTGCTGAGTATGTTAGTGCTATTTTGCCACCCCCTTTGGAGCATCCCGCTCTCAGTATTGATGCCTGCTTTATACCGTCTCGCCAGCTAGGGGGAGACAGTTTTGATTATTTTTGGCTAGACGATAGTCATTTAGTATTTTATTTATTAGACGTTTCGGGTCATGGTCTGCGGGCGAGTTTACCTTCTCTCTCTGTAATTAATCTATTGCGATCGCGGGGATTAAACAACGTCGATTACTATCAGCCAAGCTCGGTTTTGAGTAGCTTAAATCAAACCTTTCAAATGAGCGATCGCAACGACAAATACTTTACGATCTGGTACGGAGTTTACGATCTTGAGACGAGATCTCTGACTTACTCTAGTGCGGGACATCCCCCAGCAATTTTATTGACTTCATCAAGACAATCGGTGGAACAGCGACTTAAAACTCCAGGAGTGCCTGTAGGCATGTTTCCCAATATTAAGTATGTCAATGCTTCCTGTCAGGTAGACGTTAATTCTAGCCTGTATGTATTTAGCGATGGAATTTATGAAGTCGAACCTCAGGCTAATTCTCACTGGGGATTGGATCGTCTGATCAATCTGCTAAAAAAATATCAAAGAACTCCTGAGCGAGATTTAAAGCGTTTACTCCAGTACGTAAGAACTTGGCATCCTAATTTTCAGTTTGAAGATGATCTATCTATTTTACAGATCGATTTTTCTTGAGGAATTAAAAAAAAGTTCCATCACTACCTTTTATTTCTTCCGCTGATGATACACGAATTCCCGACCTAGCATAGTGCAGATACTTGTACCAGCCTCGATAATGCTGATCGCTTTTACTGTCTGCAATACGATTATGATGATTTTTTAGTCGGCGATTGGCTGATTCGATTCCGTGGATGATCAGACCAATAGCGAGCCAAAAAGCCAGGCTGAGAACTAAAATTGTGCCGTTGATTGCCACGATCCCAACCGCTTGATTAAACACCTGTTGAAGTCGATCAATCGGATTATCTAGATAGTCGGTCAATTGATTTGCAAATAAGCCTGCTGCGAGAGTGCCCCAAATACCACAGCCCAGGTGAACGGGAATTGCGCCGACAGGATCATCGATACATAGCCTCTCCAGTAATTTCTCTCCCAGAATAAGCCAAATGCTGCCTACAGCCCCAATCAATACGGCTACTGCCAAACTGACGTAGATTGAAGCAGCGGTAATGCTTACCAAACCTGCCAAAATACCGTTGATTACCAGAGGCAATCCTGGTTTCTGGCTACGTACACCTCGTAGTAGCAGGACAAAAACGCCCCCCGCAGCGCCAGCCAGCATAGTCGTCGTAATTGCATGGGGTGCATGAGATACAGTCTTAACTGAACCGCCATTGAAACCCAACCAGCCGAGCCAGAGAATCAAACAGCCGAGGGAAGAGAGTGAGAGATTATGGTAGACAAAAGATTGCGATTTACCTGAAAAGCGATCGCCACGCAGACGATCTGGGTTATAACCCAACCAACCACGTCGGGGACCGACCAAAATTGCGCCCACCAGACCCGCCATGCCACCAACCGAGTGGACTACCGTTGAGCCAGCAAAATCGAGGAAGTTAAAATTGGTTGCGAGCCAGCCATCAGGATGCCATGCCCAGCGCCCCGTAAGGGGATAAGCGATAGCGACTAACAAGAAACTAAACCAGAAAAAAGCCCAAAACTTAACTCTCGTTGCCATCGCACCGGAAACGATTGTGGCAGCAGTTCCGGCAAAGACGAGCTGCCAGAAGAATACCGCCATTCCTGGTTGTCCTGGATAAAGTACCTCTAGACTATTAAAGTCAAAATTAAGATTAGTCTCAAGAGGGGTCGTAAAAGCCTGAAAAAACCAGCCTGTATTGCCGATCCAAGTATTACCATTCCCGAACATCAGACCAAAACCGAGGCTCCAAAATGCCAAAGCAGAAACACAGAATACAATTAGATTTTTAGCTAAAACATTGGTTGCGTTTCCTGTCTGACACAAACCAGCTTCCAACATAGCAAAGCCAGCATTCATAAAAAAAACCAAAGTGCCTGCCACAATCAGCCAGAGAGTATCAAGATTAATTGAGATTGTAGAAGTGCTTTCCTGAGCTACTGCTGGTTCAATTAGGATTAGAAGAAAAATACTGACTAAAAATAAAAATAAATGCTTATTTGCGATCGCCACTTTGAATAATGTAATTGTAATATAACCGTCTTGAAATTTTAGGACGAACTCGCTACACTTTTAAAGTTTTTATTTAGTTTTCTGTCAGGAGGTCTAGATCTAAATCCCCAAATTCATCAGAGCCACTTGACTTATACAAGACACAAACAACAATTAGTAATAACGTTGATCGAATAATGAGTGTTAGTTATGGGAACAGATATTCATGTTTTTGTTGAAATGGATTGGTCTGAAGAAAAGGAAGCATTTGTTGATCGAGAAAAAATATACGCGTTTAATTCTGGTGAATTATCGATCTCGCGAGATTATGATCTTTTCAATGCTTTAGCGGATGGAAGAAGTTGTCACTCTAATGAAGAAGATATAGATCGGCATTGCTTATATTCTCGTCGTGGAATCCCAAAGCATCATAGCGTTGCGGTAGGAAACAGATATTTTCATCTCGTAGACGACTATAAATATACGAATATAATGCCAGAGTTATACCCGAAATTAAGCAATATTGGTAACGAACAGGCTAATAAATATTTGAAAAATGGATTGTCTTTTCTTGGGGAAGAATCAGAAATATGGCATGAAGGTATATGCCAAAAAACAAGACAAATATCTCATCCCCATTGGCACTCCTGTAGCTGGTTAACTTTAATTGAAATTTATCGATCTTTAGAACATTACGATTTAGATATTAGCGAATTAGATTTTAGTTTCCGCATTGTTCTCAACATCATGACGGATTTAGAAAAAGAATTAGGAAGTGGACGAACTCGCCTAGTGTTTTGGTTTGATAATTAAAATGCTCGTTTGTAGTTCGAAGCTAATTGCTAAGATTATTTCAACTTTGCCAGTAGCTTGGCATCATAAATACCTTGCGACCAATTTTTAGCAGTTTTAACCTGCTCTACCGTCAAATTTTCAACCCCAAAGAACTTCGTTTTTTGTAAATTCGCATCATCCAGCCGACATTGATTAAAGTTGGTGTCTCCAAAATAAGCTTGAGTCAAATTGGCGCGGATAAAGTTAGCGCCAACAATATCTGCGCCGACAAAATCGACCTCTTGTAAATCGGCTTCAATTAAGTCTGCATAGCTCAAATTAGCACCAGTGAGCTGGCTACTAGCTAAATTAGCGTTGTTTAGCTTTGTTTCCACTAGGTTGGCATGACTTAAATTAGCACTGCTGAGATTGGCATTGCTCAGATCTGCTCCTGATAAATAGGCATTGCTAAGATCTGCTCCTGATAAATCTATACCTCGCAAGTCCGCCTCTGGCGCATTAAAACCTCTTAGGGGGACGCGATCGCTATTTAAATCCTGTAATGCCTGTAATCTAGCGTAGCTGGTTCTCAATCCATGAGCGGAGTCGATAGTTTTCCAAGCTTCATAATGAGCTTTTTTACTTCTTTCGGGCGCTTCCAAGAAAAACAGCAGCACCGCAACTAAAATACTAAAGCCTTCGACAATATTGAGCAGTACTGAGGCTCGAATCTGACAAAATAACCAAGATTCCTTTGCCAAGCAGGACTTTTCGCCACCAAAAAACGTTTCGATCGCCAGAATGACACCGATCAAAACTGTCGTTCCCCCCATAGCTAGCAAGATGCGATTAAAAGAACGCTGTCGCTTGATATTACTCATGGCTTTATGGGGGGATACTTCGTATAAGTTAGAGAGTTTAAAATAATTCTACGGCTCAAAAACTCATCCAAGAGTTATCTAAATCGAGAATCGCGATCGTTACTACACTCTAAATATTTTATACTTCTACCAATTCGGGAGCAGTTTGCTCATCAACCTCAGTGGGTGCACCATCTTTGACCAAAGAGCGGGAATTTCCCCCAGTTTGAATCATATCGCTGACCATCGCAAACATAGCGTCTATTTTACGCTTTCTCCAGTCGGCGACTAAAGTATCTACTTCCGTCTGTGGCAGACGACGCTGCATTGCTTCATAGAGATAGGCTGCATGTCTAGTTTCATCTTCCGCAACGCTCAGGATACTTTGTTGAAGGTTACGGCTTTTTTGTTCGTCGTTGGGTAAAGCCGTTGCCATACGTGCAAAATCTTTGCTCGCATCAAACTCAAGAATGTAGGTGCTGCCCATAAATACGAGCCAGTCAATTTTTTCGGCTTTTAGATCGGCGGGTTCGTAATCACGATAAAACTTGCCAAAAAAGGGGCTGGAGTTTTTTGCTTTAGTTGATTTTGCCGACTCTAGCTCAGACTGCTGTTTCATTTCTTCGCTGGTTTTTACTTCCTTACCAAGCTGTTTCAAACCGTGAGCAAAAATTTGACCGTGACGCTGTTCATCCGCAGCATGAATTGTCAGCTTTTCAGCTAGCCAAGTATCTCCTTCGGCACTTGCTCTCGCTGCTAACTTAGTTAAAAAGGGAACTGCACCAGATTCAGCCATTTGAAACCCTGCTAGGGTATTGGGACGAGTTTGAGGATCTCGCAGTCTGCTAGCTAAAATATATGCTGTTGCACCTGAACCAATGGTGTTAAGAATGCTAGTAATAAAATCCATAAAAATGTCAATCTGGTTATGTATGACCTGTCAGTTTTATTCTAACTTCTTGTCCAAATAAAGGGATTCTTACACATGCGCTGCGCCTAGAGCTATAAACCATTAACCGTGATGGCGCAGCTAATTCACGCTAGACAGACATCGATAATAGCTCGCTTCGGGTGAGGTAAATTGTAATTCATCTGGCAAGCAGACTAAAACATGTCATCCATACTGTTTTTTTATTCAAACTGCCTCAATCGCCGATAATTGTTAACTGTTAACTGTTAATTGACAATTATGGTGCTTCTGGTACGGACAATTTCCGAATTGCGCTCTCGTTTACAGCCACATCGTCAGGTAAATCAAGCAAAAATTGGTCTTGTGCCAACAATGGGAGCGTTGCACCAGGGACATCTTAGCTTGATTCAAAAAGCGATCGCCGAAAATAAAACAGTAGTAGTCAGCATTTTTGTCAATCCGTTGCAGTTTGCGCCGACAGAAGATTTAGATAGCTATCCTCGACAGCTAGAAGCCGATCTAAAGCTCTGCGAAACAATAGGAGTAGACTTTGTTTTTGCTCCTGCACCACAGGAAATGGTTACTGAGGGCGATACAGAAGCCTTAGATCCAATAACTCAGGTCATTCCGCCAGCAAGGATGACCAATATCTTGTGTGGCAAATACCGTCCCGATCACTTCACAGGGGTTGCGACGATTGTTACTAAACTGTTGAATATTGTTCAGCCAGATCGAGCC
>JBCBEA010000250.1:0-6228 GCA_038529195.1 Cyanobacteria bacterium J06600_6 | reverse complement strand
CGAAAGTCTAGTCTATGTAAGCGCATCTATGCTGTCAGACAATGTTGGAAAAGAAGGAGAACGCTTCTATCCTTTTATTTTTACTCTTTTTCTTTTTGTAGTTATGTCTAACTTAATAGGTTTGGTTCCTTACTCGTTTACAATAACGAGCCACATAATAGTCACTTTTTCTTTAGCCATCATGATATTTACGGGTGTAAACGTTATAGGATTTAAGAAGCATGGCTCTGAGATGCTTTGCCTTTTTTTACCTGGTGGAACATCCATTGCGCTTGCTTTTTTATTAGTGCCGATCGAGTTGATCTCGTATATATTCAAGCCCATAAGTCTTTCTGTCCGACTGTTTGCCAACATGATGGCTGGGCACACACTTCTAAAAGTGATAGCAGGATTTGCTTGGTCGATGCTATCCGCCGGAGGTCTTCTATTTGTTTTTCATATAGTACCCTTGGCAGTCATCATTGTTCTTATGGGGTTGGAGCTTGGCGTTGCTCTAATTCAAGCTTACGTTTTCTCAATCTTAAGCTGTATTTTTCTGAATGACACTTTACACATGCATTAAAATAGAATGGACAACTTACTATATATCATAGAATCCCTACTTAAAACACTATTTATAATTGTACCACTGTTAATTTGTGTGGCTTATTTCACTCTGGTGGAGAGAAAATTTATGGGAGCAATTCAGAGACGCCGCGGGCCAAATGTAATAGGTTATCTAGGATTATTACAACCTTTATCGGATGGCCTAAAACTGTTTGCGAAAGAAACTATAATCCCGAGTAGTGCGAACACGGCACTGTTTATCTTCGCTCCAATGTTAACTTTCACACTTAGTTTACTTGGATGGGTTGTAATTCCTTTCGGGGAAGGCTTGGTTGTTTCCGACTTATCAATAGGTTTACTTTATTTATTTGCGATTTCCTCATTAGGCGTATATGGGATCGTTATAGCAGGGTGGTCTTCTAACAGTAAATACTCCTTTTTGGGTGCACTTCGCAGTGCCGCCCAAATGGTATCTTACGAAGTTTCAATAGGATTCATAATTATTACAGTGGTTCTCTGCTCAGGTTCTTTTAACTTGAGCGAGATAATCAAGGCGCAAGAAAATGTTTGGTTCTGTGTACCGTTATTTCCGATGTTCGTGCTCTTTTTTATCTCAGTATTAGCGGAAACGAATAGACATCCTTTTGATTTGCCTGAGGCAGAAGCTGAGTTAGTAAGTGGATACAATACGGAGTACACTGGATTTGGTTTTGCTCTCTTTTTTTTGGGCGAGTACTCAAACATGCTTTTGATGAGTGCATTGTCTTCTATTTTATTTCTAGGTGGGTGGCATTCCCCGATTTCAGCTCTTTCTTTAGGCGGAGCATTAGATCCACTTTGGTTTGGGCTAAAAATATGTGTATTTGTCCTCTTATTCGTTCTAATGAGGGCCGCACTTCCCCGATATCGCTATGATCAATTGATGGCATTAGGGTGGAAAATATTCTTACCCTTTTCATTAGGTTGGTTGATGCTAACCGCGAGCTTACTTCTGTGCTTCAATATTTTACCTTAAAGAGAATAGGTCAATTGGTAGACTATTAGATTCCAAATCTGAAAGCTATGGGTTCGAGTCCCATTTCTCTTGTAGAGACTGTGTGACAGAGTGGCTACAGTGTAAGATTGCAAATCTTAAAACGTTGGTTCGAATCCAACCACAGTCTTGAATAAAGAAGTGTAGCTCAATTGGTAGAGCGTTAGCCTTACAAGCTGGATGTTATTGGTTCGAGTCCAATTACTTTTAGTAATGTTAAATATAATTAAAATTTACAATTTTTGGAGTTTGATCCTGGCTCGGATCGAATGCTGTATGCGGGCTTAATACATGTTAGTCAGACCAGTGCTTACAAAAGGCACATGTGGCGAACGCGTGAGTAATTTGCTTTAACTTTACCTTTCTCACGAAATTAATTAGAGTTTGCTCGGAGATGGAGAAATAAAAGTGAGGTATTAGGTAGAAGAAATTAATCTTGCCATTGATGCCTAGAGGGTTTTAACGAATGAACCTCCACGATGGGACTGAGACAAGGCCCATACTCACATAGAGTCATCAGTAGGGAATTTTGGGCAATGGACGAAAGTCTGACCCAGCCACGCATAATGGTGAAGAAGTTGAGAAACGTAAAACCATACAATGAGTAATGAAATTAGATAAAATCTCTTTGGATAGTCCAGCACAACACCAGTGCCAGAATGCTCGGTTATACTGGGTGGGCAAGCATTGATCTTTCACTTGGCGTAAAACGTTCGTAGGTTGAGTATTGCTGTTGATCAATTAACCAGAGCTTTTAAGGCTTTGATCCTGATCAAAACGGAAATTCTAGAGTACATAATAGAACAGCCGAATTCTGTGAGGAGGGATAAAATCCTTAGATTTACAGAGGACGACCATTGGCGAAGGCTGCTGTTTAGGGTGGTACTGACACTGAGGAACGAAAGCGTAGGTAGCAAATTGGATTAGAGACCCAAGTAGTCTACGCTGTAAACGATGAGTGCTCAGAATTGGTTATCCAGTTCTCAAGCTAACGCGATAAGCACTCTGCCTGAATAGTACGGCCGCAAGGCTAAAATTCAAAGGAATAGACGGGAGTTGATATAGATGGTGGACCATGAAGTTTAATGCGATAATACGCGTGAAATCTTACCAGTCTTTGATGATAATTAAAATGTTCTTAGAAGAACGTCATCAGAATTATCAAGGTATTGCATGGCTGTCGTCAGCTCGTGTTGTGAGACGGTTGATTTACTTCATCCAACGAGCGAAACCCCCTTTTCTTGCTCTAGCAAACTTGAAGTCTTGCTTTCAAGAAACATTGTGGAGAAAAACTCTACTGAAAGTGGGGATGACGTCAAGTCTTTATGATCCTTATAGACTGGGCTACAAATGTGGTACAACGGTAGCTACAAACGGATGCAAAAACGAAAGTTGGAGCGACACTGTAAAAGCTACCATAGTTCGGATTGTCAGACTGCAACTCGTCGACATGAAGCTGGAATCATGAGTAATCGTGAATCATCACGTCACGGTGAACTTTACCTCAACTTTGTACTCACCGCCTGTCAAGCCCTTTGAGTCGGAGTTCTTTGAAAGGGAGGCGCTTTTGGTTTTGTCTAGCACAGCCGGAGGTGTTCTCTATGAGAAGGGATTAGGTGAAAAGGGTTAAGTCATAACAAGGTAGTGGTTCGGGAACGAGCTGCTGGAATAAAAATAAACAAATGCCTGTAGTTTCGCGAGCATAGATTAATGGTAAATTAGCTGCCTTCCAAGCATCAGATATGAGTTCGATTCTCATTGCTCGCTGTTGAGAGAAAACCCGAAACCATAAGAACTCGAGCGTAAAACTTCTCAAGGCTAGGGGATACCACAGGTTCTGAGTGTTGGGAAAACCTAGATATTTATTAAATCAGCTTGTAACTACTCAATAAATCATGTAAAACATGTTACTAACAGCAGCAAAATTAATAGGAGCAGGTCTTTCTACAATAGGACTTGCAGGATCAGGTGCCGGTATTGGGATTGTTTTCGGGGCTCTTGTTCTTGGAACTTCTCGAAATCCTTCTCTCAAAGATGAACTGTTTCGTATAGCGATTCTAGGATTCGCATTGACAGAAGCATTAGCCCTTTTCGCCCTAATGATGGCATTTTTAATACTTTTCGCTCTATAAAATAGAATTTTTTGATGGAAGTCTTTTAAGCAATTACACTATTGAAAAGGAACAAATAAAGAAAAAGATATGAACAAGTTCGATTACTGTACACTAGAAATAATTTACACTACTTTTGCTCTTCTGTTACTTGGATTTGGAGCCCAATACAATCGCTCTTTTTTATCATACGGTGGGTCGCAAGTCAACATTTTTAGTTTTGTTGCTCTATACATGCTAGTTTTGTTACTGACTCTTATTCCATACGGTCCGATTTCGACTTCAGATACGTCTGAAGAGTTATTTCGAAATCAACCATCTAATTACATATTTACTTGTTTTATAATACTAGGAACCTTAGTAGCTATAGTGAGTTTTCAATCTTATCAACAAAAATTTAAAATTGGTTCTTTCGAATATCTTGTACTGACTATGTTTGGAAGCTTAGGACTAATCGCCCTGGATAAGGCAAATGATTTACTTCTCTTTTACTTGAGTCTGGAATTGGCCAGTTTTTGCTTCTATATTCTATCGACCTATAAAAGAGACTCTTCTTATGCTACCGAAGCTGGTCTTAAATACTTTTTACTCGGGGCTCTTGGTTCGGGTTTCTTATTATTCTCTATAGTTTTGTTCTATGCTATTGGTGCTACTACCAATTACCAACTCTTAGAGAGTTTGTTACTAGGATTGGAGTTGTCTTCAGGTGAAGTACAGATGCAACGGCTAGCCACCATATTCTTAGCTACTGCGTTATTGTTCAAGGTTGCAAGTTTCCCCTTTCATAACTGGTCTTTGGATGTCTATGAAGGTGCTCCTATCTCCTCAGTTGTATTTCTTACAACTGTTCCTAAGATTGGATTTATTGTAGCTCTTGTAAACTTTCTGTTTTCAGTAGGTATCCCCCACTACGAAACTTGGCAGTTCTTACTACTGGCGTCAGGTACTTCCTCAATTGTGTGGGGTGCTTTTGCTGGAATAAAACAGAAAAGACTAAAAAGATTTTTTGCTATAAGCGGAGTGGTAAACATAGGTTTTCTTGTCTTGGGCGTCGCATGTGGAAGTTTACAGGGGATAACTTCTGTTGTGTTTTACTTAATTTCTTACGTGCTGACCGTATTCATATGCTGGCTGCTGCTCGTAGAAGAGAGTCAGATAACTTACAGAAAATTGACCCTTAACTTAGCTGACGTAAGTAAATTGGGACTCCAAAATTCTTTACTGGGTATATGCTTTGCTCTGATGATGCTTTCATTCGCAGGGGTACCGCCATTAGTAGGATTTCTTGCCAAATTCACCATACTGCTCCCGTTAATAAACAACTCTTTATCTAGCTTAGCCGTGTTTCTCATTGGAATTAGTCTTTTTTCTGGTTTTTATTACTTGAGGATCGTGAAAATAATATACTTTGAAGGGGTCCATGACTCTGTTAGAGGGATCAAGTTCTATTCTCAAGCAAGCTGGTTGATATCGTATCTTTTTACTTTATTTATTATTATGAGTTGTTATCCGACAAGCCTCTTGCTGTTATCCACAGCAGCCAGTCTGGGACTATTCGTTTAAAATGATGCAACGGAGAAAGAGAAGAGAAAAAAGAACTGTCAGTCCTGCTCTGGAGAAAAATCCGCAGAAGCGAGGGTTATGCCTCAAGATCTACACCCTTACTCCAAAAAAGCCTAATTCAGCTTTAAGAAAGGTAGCAAAAGTCAAACTCTCAAACCAGAGGGTTGTTATTGCTTACGTACCTGGAGAAGGCCACAATCTGCAGCAATATTCTACCGTCTTAGTGCGGGGAGGTCGGGTGAAAGATCTCCCTGGTGTGAAATATCACCTGGTGAGAGGAAAATTCGACTTATTGGGAATAAAAGGACGGATGAATAGCCGATCAAAATATGGCACGAAAAAACAGTAACTATAAGAAAAGAAGAAATGGATCCTTTTTGGCAAGTTGCTTTTTGAAGAGCTTTCACAGAAAAGGCCACTTCAGCAAGGCCGAAAAAAGATGGAAGTGCATGCTTAAGAATCTCTTAATTAAAAAAAGACAGAATCCTTGGAATGTAATTCTTGCGGTCGTGTATAGAGTTGCCCCATTAGTTGATCTTTGCAAAATAAAAGTTGCAAAGAATTACTACCAAATACCTGTACCCATTCGAACTCAACGTTCAGTTTCTCTTGCTATTTCTTGGATTACGGAACTTAACTTAAGAAAGGGAAGTGACCTATCTGACGAGATAATCAAGATTTACGAAGGGAGAAGCACCGTTTTGGAACGACGTAAAGAATGGGAGGGTTTGGCTCGAAGAAAAATGATTCACGCACGTTACCGATGGCGTTAAAACATGCAAAGGAACAATAAGAAAGCCCTTAGAATTATAAAAAGCTTAAGCACTAAGAAAATAGAAATAAAAAACATAAGATTTGAAAAGACAAGCACTTCAAAGGAGAAGAGTATAATCTCCAGAAAAATTGCTGGGATTGTCTCTATAACTAAAGACACTCAGAAAGAGCTGTCCCTGCACAGAGAGCAAAATAAAATAT
>JBCBEA010000249.1:0-6235 GCA_038529195.1 Cyanobacteria bacterium J06600_6 | reverse complement strand
GATCGACATCATTACGACGATTTTCGGTCCCATCTCGACCAATAGTTTCCCGAACAACAGCCGTGGCAGAATTGCCAGCCAAAGAAATAGTTTCGGCATTGGCGATTGTATCATTTGAGCCGTTTGAGTCTTGATCTAGGACAATCTCCCTCGAATCTTCCGTATCAGAATCAGCAATGTCATTATCGGCTCGGCGTTTTATTTCCGAGATCGCACTATAAATATTGATGCGCAAATAGGCGAGATTGGTATTGTTGACATTATCGTCTTCGTCATCACCATCGATAATTGTGTCGGCAGTCGTGCGTAAAATGTCATTTACTTCTGTCGGCGTCAAAAGGCGATCGCCAAATTCCAAAGCTGCTTCCTGCATTAAGGCTACTGCCCCAGCTACATGAGGTGTAGCCTCACTTGTTCCCGCACTTTCCCCAATACCACCTCCAGGAATAGTGCTAGTAATAATGGCTCCAGGAGCAAAGATTACGTTTTCTGCATCTAAACGTTGACTAAACCCAGTAATGCGATCGGCTCCTGTACTATAGTCAATGCTGCCATCTTGCCAGTAAGTAGTAGACTCTAGACCATCTCGCCACACAGCACCCACCGCGATCGTGCTGGCAATAGCCGGAAAAGCCAGATTCTGGCGCGAATTTTGACTCTCATTCCGAAAATAATTGTTGCCCGCAGCAGCAACCACCGTAACTCCTGCTGTTTCTAAGTTTTGAATGTTTCGCCGTAGCCGATTAGATTCTGCTGCCAAACTGCTTTGATCTAGTTCTGATTCTGAATCAAAAAAACCACCACCTAAGGATAAATTAACGGCAGTAATGTTGTACTCTGTCCGATTATCCAAAACCCATTCAAGAGCATCAGCAATTTTGTCTAGAGATCCTTCCCCCTCTCGATTTAAGGCTCGTAAACTAATTAAACCAACATCAGGAGCAACGCCAATCGTTTCATCCGTAGATCCTAGAATTCCTGTAACGTGAGTTCCGTGTCTTTCTTGATTAGTGGGGTCGTCATCTCCATCGATAAAATCATAACCAGCCACATAATTGTCAGCAATTAGACGATGATCTGTATCTAGTCCTGTATCAATCACCGCAATACTAAAGCCACTGCCGTCTATCCCCGCAAACTGAGGATCGTTGCGTAGCTGGGTTAAGCCAATCAAATCAAAAGCAGGATTATCACCCAGATTGGACTGTTCAATCACCAGTGGTGATTCGGCAATTTTGACTGTTGTGAAGTCGTTTTCGCTCTGAATTCGACTCAATTCGGCTGGTGTTAGCTGCTGATTTTGAACGTAATGGGCAAAAAGTTCTCCCTCATCTCCTGGAGTATCTGTAGAGTTAAACCAGGCATCGAGATAATGTCCGTATTCTTCTAAAATTACGCGACTAATTGCTTCGGAATTAGACTGCTCAATTAATTCAGCTGCCAAATAGATTGTATTGCTTTCAGCTGCATATGCACCTTGAGCATAATTGATTTGCTGACTAGCAATGATTTCTAGAGTTGGAAAGTGAGAAAAATTCTGCTGGGATTCAATTTTCAGCCAGTTAATCGCCCCTTCAAAATCAAACCCGACGCTAAATACTCTCTGGAGATTTAATTCTGTTGCTGATTCACAGAGACTACTTAATCTATCCTGAGCCAAACGGAGGGCGGGTTCAATCAAGGAATGGGGTAGATTCATAAATATATAAAATTGCGTTATATATTATGAATATCACGCTGCATATTACAAAAATTATGCATCTCTGCAGCGAGGAGATAAATTTTTGATTAAGCCTGCTGCTGTTGCCAGAGTCGTAAACGGACTAAAAACTCTTGCCAGTAAACGCTGAGATCTGCTTCATCTAGCAGAAAAAGCTGGGCAGGCTGTGATTCAAGAGCGATCGCAATCAGGGCGCGATCAATCTGTACGTGGTAAAGATGATTAACCGCAGCAGTATAGGCAGTAATCTGTAGACAGTAGTCTGTAATCCACTCTAATTTTTTCGGTTTAGCAGCGGTCTTCCAATCAAACACGCAGAGTGAGTTTTCCCATTCTCCCACGCAGTCTAAACGTCCTGCGTAACCCTGTTCCTGATGATAGACGGCAGATTCGAGTAAATGCACTTCAGAAACGGATTCTAATACGGGGGCGATTGAATGCCAATAGGGATTGTCTGGCACATCATCGGGCAGATCCTTGCCGTCAAGAAAATAATTAATTGCGGTATGAATTGAAGTCCCCCGCTGACAGGCTTGGGTGCTAATCTGCTGGGCTTTTTGATATCCTACTCGTTTGCGCCATTTTTGTAGAGCAATGCGATCGCTTATTGGCTTCGTTGCCGAAAGGATGGTGCTAACCGAGGGATAGGCTTGTCCTTCAAATACCAATCTGCGTTTGCGATCGACGGTTTTATACTGAGCAGGAATGTGGGCGAACATAAAGACTTGAAAGTTTGGAGTAAAAGTTAATATGCTCAATTAACAATTAACAATTAACAATTCAGCGAGCAAACTGCTCTAATAGATAACTATAGAACTTTTCTCGATCTACTTGAGTCATCACCTTGATTTTTTTGCCTCCCGCTTTGAGGATAGTGCGACCTTGACTGATGCCTGTCGCAACAATGTCAGTCTCTCGCTCCACAACCTGATACAGTTCGGGGCGAGCTAAATAGGCTGTCGCTAAAATATCCCAGAAATAATAGTCTTGGGTCATAGCTAAGGCGTAACATAAGCCAGCAAGGTCAGATAGGGGATGTTGACGCTGCTTGGCTAGCTGCTGAATAAAATCTGAGGTAACAGGAACATTATTGGTTAAATCTAAAGGACAAAGAGTGAGAGCAATATCTGTTAACCAAATTTGCTGGGCTGCAATTGGATCCCAAAAGACATTCCATTCCGCAGTCCCGTCATGTTCGAGAGCAAATGTACGCTGCACGTTTCCTGGGACTTCTAATGCTCCTCCCATCCAAACAATCTCCTCAATACAATCCACTATCTGAGGCTCTAAGGCGATCGCTTCGGCGATGGTAGTTAGAGGTCCTGTCACCATCAAAGTTACGGACTGGGGCGCATTTCGTAGCGTTTCAACCATCAACTCCTGTGCCGATTTTGCAGTGACAGTAGGTAGGCTAGCTGTGGATTCATTCAAAATAGGCAAGTTATCAATAATTAGACAATCTCGGCGAAAATCCGCAGGAAAAGGGTTAATTCCTCTCACCGTACTTTGAGCAATGGGCATAGTCTTTCGATCTATGAGGCGCAATATTTTCTGAGTAACGCTAGTCGCTGCATTTATATAGCAATCCGCAGGGGTGACAACTACACCCAATAGATCTATGTCAGGAATCGTTAATAGTAAGATGAGTGACAGAAAATCATCAATTGCCCCATCGTGATCCATCAGTACTAATTTTTGAGCCACTTTTACCCCTGTTTTATCTACTATCTTCCGTAGACAGCATAATTTTTTCTGGTCAGGGGTTGCAAACTGTCCATTCAGTCTGTTAAGTTAATTAAGCGCTAAACAAAGCGCAAAAGTTCGGTCTTAGGGATTCCCCACAGTAAGCGACTTTTGCGAGAGGCGAGCCAGGATAGCTCAGGTGGTAGAGCAGAGGATTGAAAATCCTCGTGTCGGCAGTTCAAGTCTGCCTCCCGGCATTTAATTAAATCCAGCAGGTACGGCACATTTAAGAGATTAAAGTATCGGGGTTTTTATTTTACTTTAGTTTTATATGCAAATCAGGCTGTTAAGGCATCGATAAAACAATGAAATTGGCAATTATTGGTTGTGGCTATGTTGGTAGCGCCGTGGCGCGTCTGTGGCATGCGACAGAAAACGAAGTAACAGTAACAACTACGACCCCTAGCAAGGTAGCGGAATTAGAAAAAGTATCATCCCGGGTTGTTATTCTCGAAGGAAATGATCTGGCTAGTTTGAAGCAGCTCCTTGCCGATCAAGACGTTGTGCTGTTGAGCATTGGTTCAAAGCAACGCACTCCTGAAGTTTATCGCCAGACATATTTGGAGACAGCTCATAATTTAGTCAAGGCGATCGCTAATTCTCAAGTTAAGCAGCTCATCTATACTGGTAGCTACGGAATCATCAAAGCTAAAAGCGGTAATATTATTGATGAAACGGTAGTCGTCAAGCCACAGGATGAGTTTGGCGAAATTCTGCATCAAACAGAACAGGTCTTACTCTCTGCTAGTCATGGAAATTTAAAAACCTGTATTTTGCGCCTAACTGGCATATATGGACCAGGGAGAGAATTAATTAGAATTTTTCAGCGGGTTGCGGGGACGACTCGTCCAGGTTCAGGAGAAGGCTATACTAACTGGGTTCATCTTGAAGACATTGCCAGGGCAATTAACTTTGCCAAAGATCAACAGTTGGAAGGTATTTATCATCTTAATAGTGATGAATTTATGACCACAAAGAAGTTTCTCAACAAACTGTTTCAGGCTCATAATCTGCCTCCTGTGGTTTGGGATAGTTCCCAACCTAGCACTCGTAGCTATAGTATGAAGCTGTCTAACGCCAAGCTTAAAAATGCAGGCTTTACATTAGCTCATCCGCAGATTGAGTTTAAGTAAGCTGCAATTAGCCCAATCCGCAGATCGACTGTAAATTAAATACACAAATAGATTATGTCTGCTCAATCTTTAAATATCCTAGCGCTGGATTTCGACGGTGTAGTTTGCGATGGCTTAAAGGAGTATTTTGCCAGCACTAAGCGCGCCTATCAGCAAATATGGTCTGAAGAGGTCGAAGATAGTTTTGCCCCTCGCTTTTATCGTTTGCGTCCCGTAATTGAGACTGGCTGGGAAATGCCGATTTTGTTACGAGCTTTAGTATTAGGAATAGACGAAGCTGAGATTGTCGAAGGTTTTTCCGAGATTGCGGTTCAGATAGTAGCAAAGGAAGGTTTATCAAAACAAGCATTAGTCGATCACCTGGATGGTGTAAGAGATAAATGGATTAACAGCAATTTAAATGACTGGTTAGCTCTACATGGTTTTTATCCTGGGATGATCGCCAAACTAACTCAGGTAATTCAGTCTCAGACCATACTTTATATTGTTACTACTAAAGAAGGTCGCTTTGTTAAACAACTGCTCCAGCAGCAGGGTATCGAACTGCCAGCCAGCCAAATTATTGGTAAAGAGAGTAAGCGTCCCAAATATGAAACTCTCAGAATTTTAAGAGACAGACATCAGACCCCAGAAGTACGGATCGACATGACTTTTATAGAAGATCGTCTCAATGCTCTACAGCAGGTAGCTCAACAGTCAGATTTAGAGTTTGTCGATTTATACTTAGCAGACTGGGGCTATAATCTCGAAGGCGATCGCCTTTTGGCTCGTCAAGATCCGAGGATTAAACTTTTATCCCTTCCAGATTTTCATAACCAATATAATACTTAAGGGCAAAAAACTTAAGAGCAAAAACACAAAAAAACTACAGTATATTCTAAACTGTAGCTCGTCTTAACATTAAAGTTTATTAATAAAATGCAGAGATTAAATTATCTTTTTCAAGCAAAAATAAATAAATAAGTTGTAAAAATACTACTTTTAGAATAAAAAAGTTTGTCTACTAAAATCAGTAATTAATAAACTTAGTCGCTCTATTTTTTATAGGCAGAATCTTCCCATAAGCCACTCGATCTCCCGCGTACTTTATGAGTATTAATTACTTCTGGATCTTGTTCTTTTAATTCTGCCAAGATCGGCTTAACTAATCTAACGATATTTTTCCAGGTCAGGTCTTTTTCTGGTAAGTAGTCAGATAGTTCTTGGAGAGCAGCTTTTGCTTCTTTGATACTTTTATCTAATTCGGATTCATTGTCCGACATTAAGGGAGTAGAGGTGCGTAAAAGATCCTGCTGAATTGCGGCAAAACCTTTGCGAACTTCTTGAGTAATTTTGACGCTATATTGAGAGCGACCTTTAATTTTTTGTTTATTAAATCCTTGCTGAGATGAAGCATAGAGCGCGGGTAGTCTGTTGAGAGCGTAGGTAGCTACTTCAATCGGATTAATAAATTTTTTAATGTTACTGGGAAGGCGAACTATTTGTCTGTCAATTTCTTCTGAAACCAACACCTCCATCACATTACGGTGAGTATAGTCATTATCTGATGGGTTTTTGTTCATTTAATCAATTTCTCTAATAAATGATAAAGGAGCAGACTAAAGCCAAATTCTTTAATCTTGCCTTCTCCATATATACA
>JBCBEA010000248.1:0-6236 GCA_038529195.1 Cyanobacteria bacterium J06600_6 | reverse complement strand
CTAAGGCTTAAATTAAGCAATATTTTAAATCAGCCTGTCTGGTAGAAGCCTCTACATAATTATTAGCAAAAAATTTACAAAATGACACACTGACTGCTGAAAACGGACAAAAACGAGATTTATAGGTCGGTTAGTTAACAGTCTTTAGATTGATTCTGCTTTTGCTAGCTCGACAAAATGAGAAAATATAACTATCAAAGCTATTTTTCTCAACCCACATACAATCGAATCCTAAATTCAACTTAGAAAAATCATGACGACAAGCAATCAAACCCAACAAAAAACCCTTCGGCAAGAAGTCTTGGGATCTCGCAGATTTAGTAATTTGTTATGGGCAGCAATTGTTACGATTGGTGGAGTAGGATTCTTGCTGGCAGGTTTGTCTAGCTATCTGAAAACTAATTTATTGATTGTTTCCGACACTAGTCAGCTACAGTTCATACCACAAGGCGTCGCCTTAACCTTTTACGGTATTGCAGGGTCTCTACTTGCAACATATCTCTGGCTTGCTCTGTTTTGGAATGTCGGCGGAGGTTACAACGAATTTAATAAGACGACGGGAAAAGTAACGATCGCCCGTCAGGGATATCCAGGCAAAAATAGACAGGTAGAAGTAGAAATTCCGCTGACTGAGGTACAGTCTGTGCGAGTAGAAATTCGAGAAGGACTCAGTCCTAAAAGAGCTTTATATCTACGCTCTAAGCAAAGAAGAGACGTTCCTTTAACTCGCGTAGGGGAACCGATTGCTCTGTCTACTCTCGAAAATCAGGGTGCAGAGTTGGCGAGATTTTTGGAAGTTCCACTTGAAGGTTTGTAAAGTCAATTAACAATTGACAATGGATAGTTGACAACTAATCAGATACTTGGCGATCGCTATTAAATTTCTTGGACAAATTCAAGCCTGGCGATCGCTTTTTTATTTGCCTAGACACGACTTTAAATTCTTAATCTCGATTTAAAACAAAAAAGAATGGTTGAGGCATGTCCTTCAAATCCATTAAGCCGAAGAGAGTGTTTTCATCTACCTTTCTGAATACATCGTTAATCGGCATGTAGTCATAAATCATCGTTGCACTCAGCTTGCCTCGATGTTCCATCATGCGAATTCTTGCCTTGCTAGCTTCGGTTTTGAGCAATTTGGTTGTCGCCTGATAAAAAGGTTTCAAATTTTGCTCTTGAGGCAGAGGATATTTAAAACCCAGGTTCATTAAGACAGGATTTGGATCGACTTTGTAAACGCTGCTACCATCAGAAAACAGCAGAGGATGTACGCAATCGGCAGAAACAAATTCTTTGCCATACCAGCCGAAAGTTTCAAGCAAACCATCCATTTGATGACTGGTAGGAAAACCCGATCCGCGCCATCTGCCCAACATGAATTCAAGATCGACAGTTTCAAGTTGGTCGAATAGTTCTAAAGCAGATTCTGTAGTGGTTTTACCCTGCTGTAAAATATCTCGAAAGCTAGCGATTACATTCATAAACTGCTTAATTTTAGGCTTTGGTAACTCTATCTTACTCAGACTTGCTATTTAAGAAAACTGTCCGCAGATGGACACAGATGATGTAACTTTTGCCAACTACAGTTATGGGTTTTGATATAGATAGCCGACCTTGATTCTGCCGACATGCGGCGCTACGTCCCAGAAGTGGGAAACTAAGCGCCTTTGTGCCCTTCTGCCCTCTGCCCTCTGCCCTCTGCCTTCAGGTGGGAATATAAACCCTAACTTTGGCACGGGTTAAAGCGGTATAAAGCATTTTTTGTAGGTCGGGACAATGCTGCATATCTTCGGTATCGAGAAAGACATAATCAATGCTAGAACCTTGAGCCTTATGTACGGTCAGACTATAGGCATAAGTAACATCATCAAATGTTCTGGACAAATCGAAATATTTGTTCCACTGTTTTTTCTCAACGTAATCCTTAATTTTCTCATTTTTCAATCTCTCCCCCTGTTCGGTCAATACCGATAGGTTGACTTCAAAACCAGCGTCAGTTTTTACGGGTACTGAACGATACTGATAGGCAATTTTATCGAAGGAAAGCTGTTTAATGGTTGGCTGACTAATGACAGAACATTCTTCAGAATTGTTGATCAAAACTCCCCACTTATTTCTACCTTTTTGTCCTGGACGAATCCGAAATAGAGGTTTTCTGGCGATTAATCTATCTCCAGGAACAAATATTGGAGCATCTTTTCCCCACAAACGCGATCGCACAAAGCGGTTGGCATTACCGGCGGTTTTATTACGCCACACCAGCAGCCTAGCGTAGTCGGGATTTGACTTGCAGTCTGGGGCTTGGAAATACTTAGTTACAGTTTCTAACCACTCTAATCTTGGCTGGCAAACAATGGTTAGATCTTCGCTACTGCAGAAGGGGTACATTCTCCGACTATATTGCTCCTCACTGCGAATTTGTTCGGCAACGATCGCAATTTCCCCTTCATAACGCACAACTTCACTCAGAACTGCCGTATCTTCGATCATTTCTGAAATAGCTACCATTGGCTGGCTTTCCTTGACCGGCGGGAGCTGTGCCTCATCACCAACAAAAATCACTTTAGTATCGATAGTAGTAGAGATCGCCTGAACTATTTCTTCAAAATTACGGCGATCGATCATCGAAAACTCATCGATAATCATCACATCATAATCATCAAACTCGGCATTTCCCGACGACGTAAACTCCTCTTCTCCAGTTTCTTCATTCATCTCTGGCTGTTGACCCAAAAGTTGAGCCACGGTTTTGACATCAATGTTAATGCCCACAGAATCTCCCACCTGCATTAAGCTTTTGGCAGCTTTATTGGTAGGCGCAGCAATGACAAATTCAAAATCATGTTCATCAAGCCATTCAATTAGATGACAGATCAACCAGCTTTTACCTGTTCCTGCATAGCCACTCAGACGAAAGAAGCTTTGATTGCTGCGTAAAAATGATTTGAGTTTTTCTAGAGCCTGCTGCTGCGGTTGAGTGAGTTTTTTATTTTTTTTCTTTGCCGTCTTAGCCATTACTTTGTAATTGTTACGTGCTGCTGGTTCAATTTTCTCGATCTTTCTGTTGCAGACCGATTAATGTGGCTAAAGAAGTATGTCATGAGAGCCAGTTTATCTCAAGCAAAAATCAGCCAAAATTACGAGCATTTTAAAACGCAATCTTAGCCGATCTCAAGTAATTGATTAAGCTGAATTTAATTAAGCTACATTTACTTAGCCTAGTAAGCAATTAAAACAAATTTTGGCTGAGCCAAAATTTACAGCACTTTATGAGTATGAGAATGCTGTTTGACATTGTCTTCCGTATTAACAGTGCGGGAAGTATTTAAGACTCTTTTTCTTTCTAAGGAGTAATTAAAATCTTGCTTGACTGTCCCAAATGGAATGTGTTCTTGAGCTTCTGGACGACTTTTATAGGTGCGGGTTGCTGCTGCAACTCTTTCTGCAAAGCGATCGCAAATGTCAATTTTACCGTTTGCCTGAAGTTCACTTGGTATTTTGACCGTCTCGTCTTGGAATATTTCACCCAAAGTCTTTGAGCAGGCTAGCTGATAGGAAGTAGGAACACCTTTAAGCAAAGCTTCTAAAGCAGCAGAAGGAATTGGTTCGAGGACTGTTAGCTGCTCGATGTCCCCATCTTCTCTGACAAAACAGGTGGCTAATCCCAATACACAATAATCATCAGCTGCCAGATCGCTAGCTTGGGCAAACAAGGCTGTATTACTCATATTTTAAATACTTATTTAAATTCTTTGCTAGCTATCAAAAAATAGCTCTTACTTAAAAAATGTAATGCAAAATCGCCCCGATTTAACTCAGATAAATGCCTATTGTGATGAAACCAAACATTTCCACCCGTTCTTGATACAAAAGTCAAAGTTTATTTACGTATTTCTAAATATTATTTTACGTATTTATCTCGAAGACATTTTTGTTTTTTTTCGGCATGATGCTTTTTATAAAGAAGTGAAACTCGCTCTTAGGTGTTGATGAAATCATGAGACAGTTTGATTAATGACACATGACAATTCTTCTAACCTTTATACGGGATAGTACAGTAGTGTGATGAAAGGTTTATTTAAGATTATGAAGACCGATTTTGAGCATCAATCTTTGCGAGAAAAAGCTTGTTTAACCAACAATCAACAGCAGGCAGCTTCGTGTCTTGATCGCCATGCTCTTGCGTCCTGTGCTAGCTTGGAGTCTGGCAGCTTTCACGGAGGCTTGTCGGTCACTACAGAACAAGAGTTGAAAAGCTGCATTAAGGTTAAAGCTACTCAAGGAAATTATGCCGTAGCGATCGCTCTTTTGGATCAATTAATCGCCTTACGTCCTGACAGCGCTACTAACTATAACAACCGTGGTTTGATGCATTTTCGCAACAATCAAATCATTGAAGCACTGTGCGATTTGTCTCTTGCTCTAGAAATTAATCCTCGTCTAGATAGTGCCTATAATAATCGTGCCAACTGCTATGCTGCTCAGGGAGATTTTGCAGAGGCGATCATCGATTACGATCTAGCTCTGGATTTGAATCCAAGTAATCTTCGAGCCTGGATTAATCAAGGAATTACCTTTCGCGAGCTAGAGCTTTACGAATTAGGATTAGAAAACTTTGATATTGCGCTCATTATTGGTGATGCTCTCCAAGGCAGGATTTATGCTGAGCGAGGCAGAACTTATTTTCTGCGGGGAGACTGGAATTGTGCGGTATCAGATTATCAAACAGCCTTGGATATTTTGGGAGAACAAAGCGAGGCGATTAGTTATTTTTGTAAAGTGCAAGATTGGTTAGATGAAGTGATGAGTCCTCTAATGATGACTGATGACTAATGACTTCTTATGAAGTTTGTTTCTGCTTGCGGTAACCCACGGACGCCAAGCGCATAGTTTCCCACTTCTGGGACGTAGCGCCGTATGTACCCCTGCAACCCGACTTCGCCCTGATTACTGTCGATCTCCTGATGATTTTTGCTCTGGCGATTCGCTATTATCCAGCCAGTAGATACGACTTTGATTGGGAGCTGTAAGAGTACTGTACTGCTCCATTAAACTTCGAGTTTGCTGCGGATCGAAGTTGTGATTTAGCTGTTCTCTTAATTTTGTGACTCTAGCGTCAGTCTCTTCAACCTGAATTCGCAACTCTTTTAATTTTGCCTGCTGAGTTAGATGGTAAGGCAAAAGTCTAAATAGAGAAGCGATCGCGCTAATGGCAATTGCCCAGCTTAAAATTAACTTGAGACTAATTTCGGCAGTTACTCCACGATAGGGATTATGACGTTGACGACGAACTGTTTTTGGTGTTTGTTTGTCAGAATTCATCTGGAACCCTATCCCATTAAGAAGGACTCTAGACTAACAACTGTGAATCATAATTGCCAATCTAAAGCCCTCTATCTAAGCCAATCGCTCGTTAGCGATTAAAAGCTATTGATTTGATTTACTTATATAGCTCTGTGGATAGGCGAATTGCCATGATTCCAGGGAATAAAGCAACTGCAAGAGCAATGAAGATTTGAGTATCTGTAAGAGGCATAGTGTTCTGATCTCCTGATTTTGGGTTGAACAATAAGATATTCCACCCCCAATTTGCTTTAAAATCGACCCCAAGAGAAACATCTTGTAACAAGATGCAACATAATTAAGAAGTGAGCCGGGATCAAATATTGGCTGAAATTAGCGAAAAATAGCAGAATTAGCCAAGCTTTTTTGCCTTAGGTAATTCATTATCTATTCTATCTCCGCCAAATTTGTCGTTTTGAATTCTTTTTTTAAATTTAAAAGTTTATTATTTAATGTTACAGAACATAGTTGACTATTTTACCGATGCAGGAGTGGAAGTTTATCTGATACTTCTAGTTCTGGTCGTTTTAGAAGCCGTATTGTCTGCGGATAATGCGATCGCCCTAGCTGCGATCGCCAAAAGTGTTGAAGATCCAAAATCTCAGAAGCAGGCTCTTGATATTGGCTTAGTGGGGGCTTATGTATTGAGAATCACTCTGATTTTTGCTGCTACCTGGGTGGTCAAATATTGGCAGTTTGAACTGTTGGGAGCAATGTATTTGCTGTGGCTGGTTTTTAATTACTTTTTTACCGATGAAAACGAAGAAGAGTCAGAAACAAGTATTAGTTCCAAATCTGTTTGGCAAATTGTACCGACGATCGCCATTACCGACCTGGCTTTTTCTCTCGATAGCGTCACCTCGGCGATCGCCATTACGGAAGATACCTGGTTA
>JBCBEA010000247.1:0-6236 GCA_038529195.1 Cyanobacteria bacterium J06600_6 | reverse complement strand
CTAGACCGACAATTGCCGTGCCTTACCCACAGCAGCCCAATGGCGCCCTTGACCTTGATGGTTTTTTTGGTTTACATCCACTCTTAGAAGATTTAATGCCCTTTTGGGAGCAAAAACAGCTAGCGTTTGTTCATGCCTGCGGTTTACCGACTATAGAACGCTCTCATTTTCAGGCTCAAGACTATATCGAAAATGGTACGCCAGGAATCAAAAAAACGAGAGATGGCTGGATGAATCGGCTTCTCGCCCAAATCCCTAAAGAAGAACGTTTGACCCAAGCTTTAAACGTTGGTGTGACTACACCTTATATCTTTAAAGGCAAGATGGATGTTGCCAATCTTAGACCTGGCAAGAATTCCATAACTCCAATTCCCACAGATCGTCCTCAGGTTCGAGCTGCATTTAGTCAGCTGTACGGTGGAACAGATGAATTAAGTCAAGCCTTCCAAGCAGGTACTAAAGCCAGAGACATAGTCTTGGAGGAGCTAAACCAAGAGATGATGATGGCTTCCCGAGGAGCAAAAAATGTTGATGCCTTTATGGATGATGCAGCAGAGGTTGCCAAGTTAATGGTCGGTAATTCGAGAACTCAGCTAGCCTTTATGGATATTGGCGGTTGGGATAGTCATGCTAATCAGAATCAGCTGCTTAGTAGGCAGCTGCCCCCTTTAGGCAAAGGATTAGCGACCCTAATGACAGGTCTAGAGCCGATTTTAGATGAAACTGTTGTGGTAGTTATGTCGGAATTTGGTCGGACGGTAAAAGAGAACGGCAATAAAGGCACGGATCATGGATTTGGGAACGTGATGTGGCTACTGGGAGGTGCGGTTAAAGGTGGTGAAGTTTATGGAGACTGGCTAGGCTTGAGCGAGTCCGCACTCTATAAAAAAAGGGATTTACCGGTAAATACAGACTTTAGAGATGTTTTATCCCAGGTGCTTGTCAATCATTTAGGTATAGCTAGCGATCGCCTGAACCCTATTTTCCCTGATTTTCAGCTGGCTAACTCATTTGACGTAATCGCCTAAAATGGGTCACAGAATCCAATTGCTGAATTTAAGACTTGGCAAGCTGATACTGATTATGAATTAAAACCTCCTTAATTTTCCCTCGCTTAGAACTGACGGTATTTATGGCTCTCGCTGCCTGTACTTCGATAACCTGATATCTTTGATCGTCATAGAGTGACTTAATCAACGGTGCTGCAGAATTACTGGCTAAGATTTGGCAACCGCGATCGCTCAGGCGATCGCATAGCTGTTTTAATCTGATTTGCTCTGCTTCGTTGAATCCTTGCAGACTATATCCTGTGAAAGAAGACGTATCTGAAAGAGGATAATAGGGGGGATCTAAATAGATAAACGCTCCTGGTTTGGCAGTGGCAACAGCCTGCTCAAAGTCGCCATTGAGGATTTTGACCTGAGCCTGATTTAGATAGGTGCTAATTGCCATAATTACTGAGGGGTTGGCAATTGTCGGGTTCTTATATTTACCGTAAGGAACGTTAAATTGACCACGACTATTAACTCGAAACAGACCATTAAAACAGGTTTTGTTGAGGTAAATAATTCTAGCTGCTCTGGCAACAGGCGATCGCTCGCTAAAATCAGACTGGCGATCTTGCTCCCGCAGCTGATAGTAATATTCTTTAGTATTGTTTTCCTGATGCTTTTGGCAAAGTTCTAATAGTTCTTCGGGCTGGTCTTTAATTACCTGATAACAGTTAACTAGCTCTATATTCGTATCGTTAATCGTGCTGGTGGCTGGCTGTAGAGCAAATAATAATGCTCCCGCACCGATAAACGGCTCATAATATTCGGTGTACTGGGCAGGTAAATAGGCTGTGATTGCAGGTAAAAGCTGTCTTTTGCCCCCCGCCCATTTCAGAAACGGCTGGGCTTTAGTCCTCGCGACTGACGATCTTAGTGGCTGATGAGACATGTTTTGCTTGACATATTTTTAAGAAACTAGCTTTGCTTATATTCTTCCAGCAGTTTGGGCAGATAGTCATAGCCGTCCACGCCGATCAGGCTAATAATTTGCGATCGCTGCTGTCCTAAAGTACGCTCAAACTCCTCTGGTCCCAGCTGTCCCTGAATAATCGAGAGCAATCCTGCCACCTGTCGCCATTCAACGGAATTAATCTGATTGAGCAGATACATGCCTAAACTGCCATAGGCGATCGCTGCATTGCGGTCTTCGATGCTGTAGTAGGCTTCTGCCAAATAAAACCAGCTCAAGCCCTGAAGATAGACATCGCGAGAATACTGGGCTAACTCTGCCCCTTTAGTTAAAGAAGCGATCGCGGACGTCGGCTGTTCTAAGATTACATAGGCGATACCCAAACTGCTATGACCTAGAGCCTGGCTTTGGGAGTCACCCTGCTTTTGGGCGAGCTCAACCCCCTGTTCGAGATAGCGAATTGCCTCGCTATAGTCTCCCACCTCCATACTGTCGAGCTGGCGGGCTGCAAAGACTTTAGCATAACCTAAATTAACCGCAGCATTAGCTTCACCTAATTTATCTCCTACCTGACGAGAGGCAATTAAAGCTCTTTGACTATATTTAATCGCTTCACTGTAGTTTTTTAAGTTGACGTTAGTACGACTAAGGTGATTAAGACTAGCTACCTCACAGGCATAATCGTTTGCAGCAATAGCAATTTCTAGGGCTTCTGCATGAAAAGCCAGCGCCTTGTCATAAGCTCCTGCAGTCCGCTGAGAATATCCCAGCAGAGTCAGAATACGAGCCTTGTCTTCTGTACCTTCTACCTGTTTGAGAGGCTCGTCAAAATAGTCGAGGGTGTCCTGTAGATAATCGCCGGAAAAGGAAGCAAACACACCGCTGTAGAGAGGAAAGTCCGAACGTTGAGCAAAGGTACGTAAAATTTGCAGCATTACCAAAAAACAGCCGTCCGCCAAAGCGGGTTTACTGGTCACAAATGCCTGCCATAGTTCACACCAAATTGAAGCAAAAGTTAGTAGAGTGCTGTAAGAAAGCTCTTTGCCAAACTGAGCATTATAAGGCTGTTTATCATACCAGGTAACTAAACCGCGCTGGAGATACTGCAGCAGGATTGCCAGTTCAATCCAGGCACGCAATTCCAAATTATCGGCGACTCTCGCAAAAGAAATTGTCGATTGCTGTTGAGCGAGGGTCTGAAATAGCTGCTTTGGTAGGGGACTAGCTATTTTCTGCGCCCAAATGCGCCAGGGATTGGGCTTTTCCGCACCAAAACCCGAGAAGCTACGTCCCGAACTATACATCCAGCTAACCAGATCGTCTTCTAAAGCTGTAAACGAATTCAAACCGGCGCTAATTCCCGCTGCTAGCTGCTGCCAATCTTGAGCTAACTGGGGGTCTTTTTGGGCTTTTGCTGCTGCTAAAAGATTTTCTGCTAACTTGCCTAATTCATCAATGGTTAAAGGCGCTTCCAAGTTTGGATCGAGAACATCGACGGTACGGAGAAAATAGTCTTCAGGGTCACCTTCAATAATAATTTGAACAGTTTCGGAGATTTCTGCTGCCACCTGGTTTTCTTCTTGCCACCGCAACCATTGCTTTTCAATCGTGCGTAAAGCTCTTAAAACCCTCGCTGCCTTAAGCTTTGTTTCTAGCTGTGCCTCTGCTGCTTCGATTCTCTGACTTAAACAGCGTTCGAGAATTTCCCCTGTGCCAGTCTCAACTCTTTCCACCAGCAGCCGATAAACTCGCTCTACAGAACTTATTTTTCCTTGAAGGGTAAGCTCGACAATCTCGTCAATTAGGGCAAAGTAGCGATCGCTTAATGATTCCGACACAATAATAAACTAGGTGACTCAAAGAAGTATTATACCGTTTTCAGCCTGGACGCTGGATAGATAGAACCTAATCGCGCAAACTTCGTCGATACTAGTTCAATAGGAAGATGAGCCATATAATTGATTGTTATCGCTAAGTTATACGGTTAAATCCGCCAGCGGCTAGAAATGACCCAATCTAAAATCAAACTATTTATCGTCGATCGCGACTCTATTTTTCGCCTGGGGTTGCGAACCGCGATCGCTCAGTACGCGGATTTTGAGATTGTTGGCGAGGGTAATCTGAGTGAAGACACTCTAAGAGCATTAACTCAGGGAATAGTGCTCAATGTTTTAGTTTTAGGAATTAGCCACGATGCTACAGGATTGTCAGCCAGTCTAGCTTTAGCCCAACAGCTACGAGAATTATATCCTCAGCTACCGCTGTTTTTATTAACTCCCCACTTTTCTACGAAGCAGGTTGCTAAACTTCAGTCGTTGGGAATTCGGGGTAACTGCGATCGCAGCGCCAGTATCAATACTATTGTCGAAGCTCTACAGGCGATCGCCTATGGCAGCAGCTATTGGGATCTTGATGATGCTACACCAAAACTCTGGCAGCAGATTTTGGGCAAGATTAGCCGAGGGGGTCGAATTGAACTAGAACAAGCTTTACAGGAAATTGACGCAAAATTAGATAATCCTAATCTCTCAGACTGGGAACGAGTATTTTTGGTGGGACGTAGACGAGAGCTACAGTCGGCTCGGTGGTTATCGACTCGTTTAGTCGCCGAAGAAATTACTTTGACACAAGATTTGGCGATTAAGTCCGTTCGTGCCGAACTAGTTCCTTTGCCAGAGATGGAGTTGGCAAAGCTGCCAGAATTTGCCGAGTCAGCTAATAAGACTATTTTTGAGCGGGTGGCGCAGGAGATTCAGCTCGGCTTACAAAATCGCACCCAGATTCCCTTAGAAATAGAGCTACTCCAGATACAGGTGCAAAAGAATCTATGCTGTCTAATTCTCCAGCGTCTGAGTGAAACTATTGGTAGAATTCCAATCGCCGATACTTTAGAGCGCAACTATCGTTCCTATTTGCGAGAACTTTGGCAGTGGTCTACGGAGTATTTTTTTTCCCAGCACTACGGACAGTTAAGTGAAGCCGAACAGCTGCAGTTATCTGCTACTTGCGATCGCGAATTTACAGAAATCGAAAGCAATATTCTGGGTCATCTGTATGGCGTCCCAGAATTATTTGATTATCTTTTAGGACAGCCAGGTTTACGCATCGACAACGTCGTCTACCAAGCTGATACACCAGAAGCGATCGCCAGAGTCGAATTCCTGCTCGACAATTTAATTCTTCATTTGGCAAACGCTGTGGTGCAAATCCTGCTCAATAACTTTTACGACCTAGAAGTATTTAAATATCAGCTTTATAAGCCTGAACTGCGTAGCGATCGCCAGCTGGCAAGATTCCGTAATCAACTATCCTGGCGCTATCGTCAGGAAAATTACTTTACTCATCCCCAAAATATTTTTGAAAGTCGTCATCGTTTATTTGTTTTCAACAGGGGTGTAATTAGAACTGCCTATATTTATGCTCCTCGCCAAAATGAGCTAGAAGAACTGACTGGCATACCCTGGCTCTCGACGATGGTAATTGAAGTTCGAGATGCAGTAGCGCCTCTAATCCGTAAGGCGATCGCCTTGGGCGGGAGCGGAGTCATATTTATTCTCACCCAAGTAATAGGTAAAGGATTGGGCTTAGTCGGCAAAGGTATTATTCAAGGAATTGGCAGCACGATTAAAGATATTCCCCGCAACAAAAAACCCTGATCCAAACGAATCTGGATACAGGGCAAGCTTTTATTAGAGATTAGTTGACTCAAAGCCGAAAATTGCTTTTACTGATCTTGATTGGAGTCCGCATCGCGATCTAGCAAATCTTCAAGGAACTGGAACGAAATATCATCTGGCTCTTCCGTGAACTCAGTAGCTGATTCTGTTCCTGAGCTATCTTCACTAGTTCCCGAACTACTATCTTTATCCAAAGTATCGAGCCAATCGGAAATATTATCATTGTCTTTGTTGGGTGTTTCCAGGCTATCCAACCACTCAGAAATGTTATTCATGTCATTAGAGCGATCGTCCGACAGGCTATTAATCTCTGGAATATTAATCTCATTAAGCTCTAAATCTTGAGCTTCTGCACCACTCGCCTCAGCAAAGCCTAGATCCTCCAAGCGGATTTCTTCGACTTTATTATCTAAACCGCTATCTAAACTCAACTGACGATCATCAAGACTGATCTCATCGAGGTTAATCTCTGGTGAACTAGGAGCATCATCAAAACTAATGTCTTCCAAGCTAGCATTGATGGTTCGCTCTTGATTTTCAAAAGCAATCTCATCAAGATTTAGATCTGTTGAGCTGGCAATACTATCCAAACTTATC
>JBCBEA010000246.1:0-6250 GCA_038529195.1 Cyanobacteria bacterium J06600_6 | reverse complement strand
TTTTAACAACCTATTTCCACAAAGGAGTCCACAGCATGATTATCGAAAATGTAATTGGCATAGACGACTATACGCTACTAGTTTATCGTTCTGACGATCATCTCTATCGTTTTAGTATTATTGATGCTCTAGGAATTGCCTTTAGCTTTGATAACGTTTTCTTGACGGCAGAAGAGGCAAATATGAAAGGTCGTGCTGCGGTGGAAATTGCTTTTGACTTTGACAAACATCCTCAATACTAAATTTTCTGCTAATACTAGTCTATACTTCATTCCTAGTACCCAAAAATGCAGCAGCGATAAGCAAATTTAGAACTGCTTAATAGAGAAATTGCTTATCTAGATTAATCCCCAAGACGTTTAGTTAATGTCAGGAACAGAATACAGTTGGCTAGCTTCGGTCAGCGATTAAATGGTAAATTATGTTACAAATAATAAAATATTAAGTTTTTTTAACACTGTTTTTTACCTTTGATGAGCAAGCTTACTCAAATACTGCTGGACCCCAGATTTGCACCCACTGCGGTTCGAGTCTCTTTGATTGTTGGTTCTGTTTTGTTTACCATCAACCATGGGGCTGCATTAGCTAAGGGCGAAATGACTAAAGCCCGATGGTTTTCTGGATTAATTACCTATCTTGTGCCCTACAGCGTCAGCATTCATGGTCAACATACGAGTCGTGCCCGAACTTCGCTCAAAAATTAGGCTTTAAAATTAGAAGTAACTGCTTCAAACAATCTAACTCGGCAATTTTATCCCTATGGTTTTCACTGTCAAGTCAGCAAAGTCTATTGATTTTAGTCAAATTCGTCCTGAAATATTAAGTTTGCAGTCGAGTTTAGTCAAATGGCGACGCAGGTTACATAAGAAGCCAGAATTGGGGTTTGAGGAGCATCTTACTGCTGAGTTTATTAAGAATCAGCTTCAAGAGTGGAATATACCCTACCAGAGTGCGATCGCCAAGACGGGGATTGTGGCGACGATCAAAAGCAATTCCCCAGGAAAGGTATTGGCAATTCGTGCAGATATGGATGCTTTGCCTGTCCAAGAAGAAAACGAGGTAGATTATCGGTCGCAACACGACGGAAAAATGCACGCCTGCGGTCATGATGGGCATACAGCGATCGCTTTAGGGACAGCTTATTATCTACAGCAGCATCGTCATCTTTGGCAGGGGACGGTAAAAATTATCTTTCAGCCTGCGGAAGAAGGACCTGGTGGCGCCAAGCCGATGATTGAGGCGGGAGTACTGCAGAATCCTGACGTTGACGCGATTATTGGTCTGCACCTATGGAACAACTTACCCATAGGGACGGTGGGAGTGCGTCCAGGGGCTTTAATGGCTGCGGTAGAATGCTTTCGCCTGACGGTGATGGGGAAAGGTGGTCATGGTGCAATGCCAGATCAAACTGTCGATTCGATTGTCGTTGCTAGCCAAATTGTCAATGCTTTACAGACCATTGTTGCTCGTAACGTCAAGCCTTTAGATGCTGCTGTAGTAACAGTTGGAGAGTTTCACGCTGGTACAGCTTTAAACGTCATCGCCGATACGGCTAATTTGACTGGCACAATCCGCTATTTTAATCCCGAACTAGAAATTCTGATTGGCGATCGCTTAGAAGCAATCATCGCTGGTATTTGCCAGATGCATGATGCCCAGTACAAGCTAGATCATTGGCAGCTGTATCCGCCCACGATCAACGATTCGGCGATCGCCGAACTAGTCAAGTCGGTAGCCGTGGAAGTTGTCGAAACGCCGATGGGTGTAGTTCCAGAGTGCCAAACTATGGGAGGAGAAGATATGTCTTTCTTTTTAAACGAAGTCCCTGGGTGCTACTTCTTTTTAGGTTCGGCTAATCCAGAGAAACAGTTGGCTTTTCCTCACCATCATCCTCGCTTTGATTTTGATGAGGCAGCTTTAAGCATGGGAGTGGAAATGTTTGTCCGCTGTGTAGAAAAGTTTTTGGGTAGTTAAATCGACAAAGATCAGAAAATAATTACTCATCTTATACAAGGAGAATTTAACCCTTATTTTTAATCATCATTACCTGAGTAATGCGATCGACCGTCTCTTCGGGAATCGATAAACATTCAGACAGCTTAGACAGTAAATTTAGCTCTTCGTTAAATATTGCTCCATCGGTAATTGTCAGATCTGTAGCGATCGCAAATATCGTTTCATAAAGATATTCAGGTAGGTTGGGAATAGCCAGTTCGATCAAAACATCTATGTCATTATCTTTGATAATTTTTACCAGGTGATCGAGAGTTTGAGAGATGCTTTCGGCGGGTTCGCTCTTAAACATCTTGGTTCTTTGTAAAGTAGTCATGACATTCCGCAATTCTACTTCGGCTATTTGCCCATCAACCGCCACAGCAGCCAACATAATTGCTGCAAAAGATTCGGCGGGGGTTAATTCAACATTAATCTGAGTTGAAATGTTAGACGTTGTGTCAGATAAGTCCATGAGAATACGCTCTAGCATGCTTAGGTGTACACTGCTATTTTGCCCAAAACCGCTCTGCAATTAACTCAGGCAGGTAAGCGTCAGCCATACAGAAAACTATTCTGCTTTCTCTTCTAAAGTAAAGCTGGTTGCTTCTGGATTTTTAAAATACTGATAGGTAATACCAGAGGCTTTTTGAATAAACTCCTTGGCTTTGGGAGAATTATCAGGGCGCTTGACTAACATGGAGGCAACATAGCGCTTACCATTAGGCATATCAATTATTCCCGCATCTCCCAAGACTGATTTAATATCTCCTGTCTTGTGAGCAATTATGGCCCCCGACTCTAAACCTTGGGGTAATAAAGTGTCTCTGACAATTTTACGCATGATATATAGCAGTCGATCGCGCGATCGCAAAGAAATCAGCTGACCACCATCAAGTTTGACTAGCAAATTTCCTAAATCTGCTGAACTAGTAGTGTTTTCGCCCGTTAAATCAGGTAGAGGCTCGCTTAATTGAGTGTTAGTTAGACCCATTTTGATAAATCGTTCATTAAGCTGCTGAATCCCGCCCATACGCTCAATTAACATGTTAGTTGCGGTATTATCGCTAATTGTCATCATGCGACTAGCAGTTTCCAAAGCTGAAAAGCGCGTTCCAGGTTTTTCATACTGCATGTTTCCCGAACCTCCCGCTACAACTTTTTTCGTCATAACCAACTGCTCTTCGAGGCTAATTTTGCCTCGATCTACGTCCTGGAAAAAGGCAACCAAGACTGGTAATTTAATCGTACTGGCAGATGAGATTTTGCTCTTACCGTTGAGATTGACAAAACCTCTGCTGTCTAAATCGACGATAAATACTTCAGGTTCTAGGTCAGGGTATTGTTTGGCTAGTTTCTCCAGATCGGCTTTGAGAACGGTAATTTCTTTCCCTAAAGAGGCGATTGCAAATAAACTGTCTAACTTGGCTTTATTTTGACTGTTTACCGCTACCTTGCTGGCTTTAGAAGAGTTTTGCGGTTCAGAGGTTTGAAAAGAACTCGCCATGGACACCAAAGAGCCAAAAATCGTGCTGAGTCCAATGGTAATAGTGATGGCATAGATAGCTAGCTTAAAAGTTCTGGGCGAATTTTTAACGGAATTGCCCTTATTTTCGGTTGAACTACGCTGATTAAAAACAGATTTTGAGATCGAATTCTGATTTGGGCGAGAACTATTATCTGTAATTGCTTGGTTCTCGATGCGCTTTAATTTACTTTTTGCCGATCTTTTCGCAACAGCAGAATTAGATTTAGATTTTAGATTAGCCTGAGTACCTTGGGCTTTAGTAGGATACTTTTTTCCTTTGCGATTCACTCTCAACTCCTGGAAAACAATTACTAACTATAGCTATAAGAAAATTATTTCTTCTTATTTACCCTCAAATTGGGATTTAATTAAACTTTATTGCTCAGAAACGCAGATAATTATGCGTAATAATTTTTTTAACTTCGTCAATAAGGCTATTAGCTAATAGCTTGTTTTACCTGTCTACCGCATTAATCAGCAGATCGAGGTTCATTACTAAACAGTATGTAGTGCAAACCCTTCAAATTGTACTGATAAATTTACTGATTTTTCTCATAAATCAATGTATCTCTTTTCTCGGGCGCGTTAATTTTAATCAGGTTTGGTTTGCTGGCTATTTGCCCAACGAATCTGTCGTAAGATTCCCCGCAACATTGCCACTTCTTCTGCCTGCAAATTGGCGCGGTTATACAGACGACGAAACTTTTCCATCTTGACGGGTGCGGTATGGGGATAGAGGTAGCCAATCTCCAATAACATTGCCTCTAAATCTTGGTAATAACCTTCTAGGACCTCAATCGGCGCATTTTTAGGTATGGTTTCTGGTACGGAAGTAGATACCGCAGCAGGGGTAACTCGATCGCCATTACTACCGCTGCTAATTTCAAGCCAACCTTGATAAAGTTGATAAACGCAGACGGCAACAGCCTGAGCTAAGTTCAGCGAAGGATAATCAGGATTAGACTCAATACAGATAAACCTTTGAGCGTATTTGAGTTCGTCGTTGCTTAAGCCTCTTTCCTCTGCACCAAAGATCAACGCCGACTGTAGATTGGGAGTTAACAAAGCAGGCAGTACGGCAGATGGCGGCTCTAGCACAATTGGCACACTCCGATTACGTACGGTAGTGGCGATCGCCTGTTGACAGCCTCTCAGGGCGACGGGCAGGCTATCAGTAATTTCAGCATTTTCTAGCAGATCTACTGCGTGTACCGCCATTTGTCGAGCTTCGTCCGATGCCAGATCGCACTTCGGATTAACCAACACCAGTTTAGTCAATCCCATATTTTTCATGATCCTGGCGATCGAACCGACGTTTAAAGCTCCCGCAGGCTCGACTAACACTACCCTAATATTTGCCAACAAGTTCTGATTCATCTGTCTAAACTACCAATTAATGAGGAATAATAAAACTGTTATGCTCCTTATCCCTGGCAAATATGGCAAAACAGCGTAAAAAATCAGATCTGCCCAGCAAAATTTGTCCCGTTTGCGATCGCCCCTTCCAGTGGCGCAAAAAATGGTCTCAATGTTGGGATGATGTTAAATACTGCTCGGATCGTTGTCGCCGTCGCAAACAGTCAGCGAAAGCCGAGTCATAAACATTGTTTTGCTCAACTGTAGAAAAATACTAGGATTCCTTCGAGTTCTGGGGCTATGTCTTAATTCACTTTACTATTATCTTCACCAAATTATGTCTGCTAATCAAGTACAGCCCAAACTTATTATTCATGGTGGCGCGGGAGGACATATTAAAAGCGAACAGGGAGAAGCTAAAGTTCGTCAAGCTCTACACGATATCGTAACGGAAGTTTATCAGTTACTCCAGGATGGCAAGAGTGCTGTCGATGCTGTTGTGCGAGGTTGTCAGCTACTTGAAAATCAGCCCACGTTTAATGCAGGTACGGGTTCGGTTTTGCAGTCTGATGGACAGATTCGCATGAGTGCAGCCCTAATGGATGGGTCAAAACAGCGTTTTAGTGGCATCATCAACGTTTCTCGTATTCAGCATCCCATTGAATTAGCAAAATTCCTTCAGGGAGAAGCAGATCGTGTCATTTCAGACTATGGTTCTAATGAACTATTACGAGAATTGAAAGTCCCAATTTACGATCCGCTAGTGGAAATTCGTTTACAGGAATGGATGCAGGAAAGAGACGAAAATTTTGATAAAAGTATGGCGGGAGTTGTCGCCGAAGATGCTCTAATTCATGAACCCCGCAAAGGAACTATTGGCGTAGTCGCTCTAGACTGTAATGGTAAGGTGGCTGCTGGAACTTCTACTGGCGGGAAGGGTTTAGAAAGAATTGGCAGGGTGAGCGATTCAGCAATGCCTGCTGGAAACTATGCTGATGCTGCTGCGGGGGTAAGCTGCACTGGGATTGGGGAAGATATTATGGAAGAGTGCTTGGCTGCCAAAGTAGTAATTCGCGTTACTGACGGTATGTCTTTACCAGAAGCAATGCAAAAATCGATGAGTGAATCCCGCAGTCGCGATCGCGATTTAGGAGCGATATCAATATCTGCTGATGGCACAATTTGCTGGGGTAAAACCAGTGAAGTTATTCTTGCTGCCTATCATGATGGCAAAGCGATCGGCGATACGATTAATTGGAATAACCAAGACTTGATCGGACATACCTAATCGCCAATTCCCATTGGTGACAAGTTAAGAAAAAGTACAAGTTGTCAAATGCAGTCAAATTAAGGGGGATGAGAATTTTAAACTAA